>JANMRJ010000288.1:0-7780 GCA_031370985.1 Acidimicrobiales bacterium | reverse complement strand
GCGGCCCCGGCGGCATGATCCTTCTCGATCCCGGCCCGATGCTGGCCACCGTCGTGGCCGAGCGCGACAAGGGCACGCCGCTCGGGGAGATCTCAGCGGGCTTCCATGCCGGCTTGGGCCGGGGCGTCGCCGGCGCGGCCGCGGATGCGGCGGCGGCCAACGGGGTCGATACGGTGGCCCTGAGCGGCGGCGTGTTCCAGAACGCCCGGCTCACCGACGTGGTGGTGGGCGAGCTCGAAGGGGCCGGCTTGCGGGTCCTGGTACACCGCCTGCTGCCGCCGAACGACGGCGGGGTGAGCGTCGGCCAAGCGGCCATCGCCGCTCGCCGCGCACCCTGAGTTCGTAGCGGTCGCACCCGGCGGGATACGCTGTCCAAATGTCCAACTCGGCGCGGGCATTTCCCTGTTCAGCGCGCCGGTCTTGAGAGGAGCAACACATCAACATCAAGAGTGGTTCACACGCGGTCGGTCCCGAGAACGGCAAGTTGCTGATCAAGAGCTACAAGGACGGCATGGGGGCCAAGCTGGCCCACGACCTCATCCTGACGGCCAGCCGGTGGAACGGCACGCTCAACGTGGACGCCGACAACCCGGCGGCGTCGAGCGCCGAGCTCACCATCGACGCCCGCTCGATCGAGATCGTCGAAGCCGTCGGTGGCATGAAGTCCCTGAGCGACAAGGACCGCCGTGACATCGGCAAGAACATCGACGAGAAGGTGCTCAACACGGGCAAGTTCCCGACGCTGACCTTCCAGTCCACCTCGGTCTCCGGTGCGGAGCCGAACTTCAACGCGGCCGGCAACATGACCATCGTCGGGAACACCCGCCCGGCGAACGTGGCCATCAACGTGAGCGGCACGACGGTCACGGCCAAGACATCCATCTCCCAGAAGGACTTCGGCATCAAGCCGTTCTCCGCCATGCTGGGGGCCATCAAGCTGCGTGACGATGTCGACTTCGAGCTGACGGTCGAGCTGCCCTCCGCCTAGGGCGGACAGGAACGAAAAAGAGACACAGAAAGGGACCCGGTTGGCAGAGCCAACCGGGTCCCTTTCTGTGTATTTCAGTGCGAGTGCGCTACCAGCCGCGGGTGCCGGGCAGGAGCCGGTAGCCGTCGGCGCCACCGGCACGCGACAGGGCGCGCGACTCCTTCCGCTTCTCCGACGGGCGGGGGGTCTTCTCGTAGTTCCGACGCAGTAGCCGGTAGTACACCCGGGCGTCGCGGTCGAACGCGTCGCCGGGCACGTAGGACCCCCCCATGGGGTCGGGCGTGATCGAACCCTGGTTCTCGCCCCAAATCCGGGCCGCCTCCTCGGGCGAGGACGCATCGGGGTTTTGGACCCGCATGTATTCCATGACCGGGGCGATGGCCTGCTCGAACTCCTGGGCCGCGACCCGGTCGCGCTCCTGGGCGGTGGTCTCATTCGAGAAGAGCAGGACCCGCTGGAACAGGCCAGCTGGCCCCGACGCTGGCTCCGGTGAGCGGGGCGGCTCGGCCGGGTAGTGCCGGGTCGGCAGTTGGAAGTCCTGCGCCCCGCCGGGGGGGGCGTAACTGGCCCCCGCGTCGTAACCCGATGTCTGGCCGTAGGACCTCGGCATGTTGGGCAACGGCGCCGTCGGCGGCGAGTAGATCATCCCGACATCGACCGGCTCGGAAGCCAGCGCCCCGTGCGGCTCGGCCATGGACACCATCTCCATAGAGGTGGCCTCCTCCGCCGGCACGGACTCGGCCGCGCCGCCTCTGCGGCCTTTCTTGATCAGCGTGGCCATGGACTAGGTGGCCGCGACATAGCTGGTCGTGCTGTAGGCGGTGGCGAAGTCGGCGCCGGAGCGCTCGCCCCATGCCAGCAGCTGCTTGGCCGCTTGGTCGATCGCCGTCACGTCGTTGAGGATGATGCCGACGTACTTCGGCACCGGGTCCGTCTGAGCGACGATGGCCTTGACCCCGATGATCACGGTGCCCAGCGTGTAGCTGACGTGGTTCAGGGTGGCGGAGATGATGATCAGGTAGAGAGCGATGGCGGCCACAATGATGGCCACCCCCAAAAGCGTCACGATCGTGGCAGCGCCCATCGTGTCCTTTCTGCTAGTGCGAACGGGTGGGGAGACTTACTGGGCATGATTACTGGGCCTGATTCACTGGGCCTGATTACTGGGCCGGACTACTGGGGCAGGAGCCGGGCCAGGGCCAGGCCGTACCGGGTCACGTTCAGCCGGGCCGAGCCGGTGAGCTCGCAGGACCGGATCAGGTTGGGAACGCAATCCAGCGTGCCGGTCAGCTTCACCCCGTGATCCAGCACGTCATCGACGTAGCGCTTGATCTCGAAGATCGGCCGCAGCACCCGGTTGAGGAACAGCAGGCACACAGGTGCCACCACGGCGATCAGGACGATGTTTCCGATCCACCACAAAGCCACTGACCAATACCTCCATCTAGGGCTGGCTCGTCGCAGGCATCTGAGCCGAGTTCACAGCAGGCATGTCGGCGAAGGTTGCCTACGACTTGGGATTGTATGACGGCGCGGGAAGGAGGCGAAAGAGTGTCTGCAACATAGAGCGCGGTCGGCCAGTGTTCTGAACATAGAGCGCGCTGACAGTTACAAGGGGGCGTGGTGTCGCCCGCCGATTTACTGAAATAGGACGGCGCGGACCAGCGCGGACCCCGGTGGGGTCAGCGGGCCAGGATCAGGCGCGAGCAGATCGAGCAGTAGAAGTCGAGGTCGTCCAGGCGCTCACGCCAGCCGTCGGGCAGCCACTGAATGCTCTTGCACTCCCGGCAGGTGATCTTGTTGGTGTGGAGCGCCTCGCCCATGCCGGCAAGGGCCAGCTTGGCTCCCCCGGTCTTGGGCCGGCTGACGGCCTTGCCCTGGCGGGTGCTCTCCTCCTTGGCCCGGCGCACCTCCTTGGCCCGGGCCTCGGCCTGGGCCCGATGGCGCACCACCTCGTGCCAGGGCGTGGCGGAGGCGGCCCGCGCCGCACGGGTGCGGGCAACGGAGTTCTCGCCCGAGCTGTTGTTGCTGCCCCGGAAGAAGGCGTAGGCGTCGTTCACCTCGCCCATGCGCCGCTCCGCCTCCTTCTGGACGGCGGCCGGGGCGCTGGCAAAGCGGTCGGGGTGGTAAATCTGGGCCAGGACCCGGAAGGCGGAGGTGATCTCGGCCGGCTTGGCCTTGGCGCCGATGCCCAGGATCTCGTAGGGCGTCACAGCACCATCACCGCCGCCGCCCGACCGGCGCGCAGGAACCCCCGGCGACGGGGCCGCGGCGCGGCTTCACCATTCGAGGTTCGCTGGACTTCGGAGATCCGTGACAACTGTCGACATTCTACCGCCCGTCGACCCCCGAGTCGGGATCGGAGTCGCCCCCAATTCGCACCGACGCGCCCCCGGAGGGATGCAGCCGCCAACCCCGGACCCGGCTGGCGGCGTCTGCGAGGGCCACCACACAGCCGCCGAAGCCGGCGCCGGTCAGGCGGGCGCCGTACACGCCGCCGACGGCGGAGAGCTCGACAACGAGGGCGTCGAGGGCCGGCGTCGAGACATCGAAGTCACGGGCCAGGCTGGCGTGGCTGGCCGCCATCAGGGCGCCGGCGCCGGCCAGGTCGCCGGCCGCCAGCGCGGCGGCGAAGTCACCCACCCGCCGGTTCTCGGTCACGACGTGGCGGGCCCGGCGCCGCAGCAGCGGGTCGTCGAGGCCGGCGATGTCGGCCTCGGTGGCTTCCCGCAACGGGCCGATTACGGCCGCGGCGGCCTCGCACTGGACCCGCCGCTCGGCGTAGGCCGACCCGGCGAGGGCCCGGGCCTGCCCGGAGTGGACCACGACCACGTCGACGCCAGCGGGCATGGGCACCGGCGTCACCTCGAACGACGAGCAGTCGATCAGCAAGGCGTGGCCGACCACCCCCGACACCGCGGCGAGCTGGTCCATGACCCCGCTCGGCACGCCCGAGGCCAGGTGCTCGGCCCGCTGGCAGGCCAGCGCCAGCCCCAGCGGGGTGCCCTCGAAGCCCAGGGCGAGGGCCACCGCCACCTCCAGGGCCGCGCTCGACGACAGGCCGGCGCCGACGGGCAAGGTGGTCGACACCGTGCCCACCGCGCCCAGCGCCGGCCGCAGGACCGCCACGATGCCGGCCACGTACCGGGCCCACGCCGGCTCGACCGCGGCGGGGTCGGCCACGTCGAGGGCGACCAGGGCCGGCCGGCGCTTCGCCGACGATGTCAGCTCGACCCGAGCCCCCCGCCGCTCTACCGCCACGGTGGTCCCCCACTCGACGGCCATGGGCATGGCCCAGCCGCCGGTGTAGTCGGTGTGGTCGCCGATCAGGTTGACCCGCCCGGGGGCAAATGCCTTCACCGTGTCTCCGCCTGCATCGATGGCGGCATCCATGGCGGCATCCATGGCGGTCGACGGTAGCGTCGCCCGATCGAGCTCATCGGCGCCTTCGAGTCCACCTACCAGCCGGCGTTCGATGTCGATGTGGCCGAGACGACGGGCCACATCGCCCGCTGGCGCTCCGACCTGGAGCTGCTGGCCGCCTGCGGCGTCACCCGGCTGCGCTACCCGGTCCGCTGGCACCGGGTCCAGCCCGACCGGCGCACCTTCGACTGGGCGGCCACCGACGAGGTGCTGGGCTGGATGGGCGACCACGGAATGCGCCCCATCGTCGACCTCTGCCACCACACCAGCTACCCCCGCTGGCTGAAGCGGGGCTTTGCCGACAGGCGCTTCGGCGCCGCCTACCTGCGCTACGTCGAGGCCTTCGCCGGCCGCTACCCGTGGATCGAGGAGTACACCCTCTTCAACGAGCCCTTCACCACCCTCCTGCTGTGCGGCCAGCTCGGCGTGTGGCCGCCCCACCTGACGGGCCTCAAGGGGTTCCTGACCCTCGCCCGCAACGTCCTGCCCGCGGTGACCGAAGCCAGCCGGGCCTACCGCGACCTCCTGCCGGGCGCCCGTCACGTCTACGTCGACACGTGCGAGCGGGCCTCGGCGGCCACTCCCGCGGCGCTGGCGCCGGCCGAGCTGGCCAATGACCGGCGGTTCTTCGTACTCGACCTCTTCCTGGGCCGGCCCCTCGACCCCGACCGCCCGTTCGTGGCCGAGCTCCTCGCCGCCGGCGGCGAGCCGCTGCTCGACCTGCGGCCCGGCCACGTCGATGTCCTCGGGCTCGACTACTACGCCCACAACCAGTGGCGGTACCTCGATGCCGGCGGGCGAGGCATCACGTCGTCATCCGACCCCGGCTCCCTCGCCGAGCTCATCGTCGAGTACTGGGACCGTTACCGGCTCCCCTGCGCGCTCGCCGAAACCAACATCCGCGGCTTCGCGTCCGACCGGGCCAGTTGGCTGAAATACACCTTGGAGCAGTGCGAGGTCGCCCAGGGGCGGGGCGTTCCCCTCGACGGGTACTGCTGGTTTCCGTTCGTCGACTCGTGCGACTGGGACTCGCTGCTGCGGCGCAGCGACGGCCACGTCGACCCGGTGGGCGTCTATTGGCTGGACGACAAGCTCGACCGCCGGGCCTCGTCGATGTCGGTCGCCTATGCCGTCGCGGCCCGGGGCGCTCGGGCCGCCGAACTGCCGGCGTTCCGCTTCCAGCCGCCCGTGGACCGCTGGCTGGCCGGCTGGATGGCGCAGATGGCCCACTGGGACTGGCAGGACCCGCCGGCGCACGAGGTGGTTGTGCGGTGATTGACCGTCGCGTACGCAAATGGTCGTGAAATCGGCCGTTTCGGGCCAGATCACGACCGTTTGCGTACAGAACGGGAGACGGTGTCGCCGGCATAGTCTGCGACCATGGCCAAGAACGACGCAGCACGGTGGCGGGTCGAGCCCGGGACGAAGGCCCACCTGGGCAAGATCGACACCCATAGCACCGACGGGGCGCCGGGCGACAAGGCCGACACCGAGGCCGTCATCGAGGACCTCCAGGGCGAACTGCAGGGCCTCCAGGAGCGCCTGTACGCCGAGAGCGGCCAGTCGCTGCTGGTGGTCCTCCAGGCCATCGACGCCGGCGGGAAGGATGGCACCATCACCCATGTGTTCCGGGGCCTGAACCCGGCGGGCTGCCGGGTGGCGTCGTTCAAGGTTCCCTCCGAGGAGGAGCGCAGCCACGACTTCCTGTGGCGGGTCCACGCCAAGGCGCCGGCCACGGGCGAGGTGGTGGTGTTCAATCGCTCGCACTACGAGGATGTGCTCGTCGTGCGGGTGCACAACCTCGTGCCCGAGGACATCTGGCGGCCCCGCTACGAGATGATCAACGACTTCGAGGCCACCCTCGCCGCTGCCGGCACCCGCATCATCAAGCTCTTCCTTCACATCTCCAAGGAGGAGCAGGCCGAGCGCCTCCAGGCCCGCATCGACGACCCGACCAAGCGGTGGAAGTTCCGCACCGGCGACCTGGAGGAACGGGCCCGCTGGGACGCCTACATCGCCGCGTTCGAGGAGGCCCTCACCCGCACGTCGACGGCGGCCGCGCCCTGGTTCGTGATCCCCGCCGACCGCAAGTGGTACCGCAACTGGGCCGTCAGCAGAATCCTGGTCGAGACCCTGTCGGGCATGGACCCGCAGTACCCGCCAGCGGAGGACCTCACCGGCGTGGTGGTCGCCTGAGGGCCATCTGTTCCGCGTACCGGAAACGCGTCAAAAACGCACCGTTTTCGTACAGGGAACGCCGGCTCAGTCGATCTTCAGGGTCTCCACGACCTGGTTGACAAGCGGCACGAGGTTGGCCCGCTCGCCATGGCTGCCCAGCACGACGTAGAGACAGAAGGCCCGGCCGCGGCGGGAGAAGAACCATTGCGCCCCGGTGCGGCCGGGCATGGCCCGGGGCATGGCCGACGGGCTGAAATCGCCGGCGCCCAACGACTGGGGTGGACCCTCGTTGGCGAACAGGCCCTCGCCGGCCTGGTCGGGGTCGAACTCGAGGAGGACGACCAGCACGTCGCCGCTGCCCATGCGCTCGGCGGCGCCGACGGCGTAGTCGCCGAGGTTGGGCGGCAGGGCGAAGTTGGCCGCGTGCAGGGTCCGGCGGGTAGCCACGCCCTCCTCGGCCTGGCGGCGGTAGATGCGGCCGTCCCATCCGTCGGGCAGGTCGATCTCCAGCCCTTGTCGGGTCAGCTTCTCCACGGCGGGCTCCTCAGTTGGCGATGGCGATGGCGACGGCGCCGGCGCCGGCGACGAGCAGGACGACGGCCTGGACGGCAACGCCGATGCGTTCGGACACCCGTCGCTGGGCCTGGACCCGGCGGAGGACCGCTCGGAGCTGGTCGGGCCGGCGGACCCGGGCGACGGCGAGGATCTCCAGGGCCCGGAGCAGGCCGAAGGTGGTCCCCACCACGGCGCCGGCAGCGACCGAGCCGGTGAGCAGGGCCAGGGCCAGGGCCAGGTACACCGCCGCGGTGTTGACGATGGTCACGACGCCGAGGCCGAGCTGCACGCCGAAGCCGACACCGACCACCCAACCCCGATAGCGGCCGAGCCAGTCCTCGTCGACCTGGCGACCGATGGTGGGCAGGCGCAGGCCCCCGAGGCCCAGGTCATAGGCCAGGGCCACCGCAGCCAGGGCGACCACGACGAGGGCGGTGGGGCCGGCGCCGAGGGACAGCAGGGCGCCGATCCCCCCCAGCAGGGCGCCCAGCAGCGCGGCCGCGCCGGTGGAGCCGAGGACGTACGCCCCCACGGTCACACCCCATCGACGGTCACGGGCCCGCTCCCCGAGCGGGTGGATGCTGGCCAGCATCGACTCGCCTCAGGGCGACCACGTCGAGCGGACGGCGGCCACCG
>JANMRJ010000259.1:0-7121 GCA_031370985.1 Acidimicrobiales bacterium | reverse complement strand
CACGACGCGGTCAGACGGTCGCTCTCGACCCGTAAGATGCGCCCAGAACGCAAGGAGCCAAATGGACGCGTCGACCGAAGGCCGACCGAGCGGCCACTGTCCGTGGTGTTCTGCGACGGTGGCATCTGGCGCCTGGCACTGTCCGGTCTGCGGCGCGGCGATCGCCCAGCGTGAGTCGATTGGCGTGAGTCGATTGGCGACCTGGTCAATCCCGGGGTCACCGCCATCGATCCCAGCCTGGCAAGGTATGCAGCGGAACCGCTGCGGATTCCCGGGCCGAGCCCGAGTCAGAGCATGACCGGGCGAGCGATCGTCGAGGCGGCCCTCCTTGTGGCCGACTACGCGGGAGTTGGCAGTGGCGCAGGCCTCGTTCCCGCTGACCTCGACGCGATTGGTCGGCCGGGTGACGCTGCGGTCGATGAGGTTGAGCGACTCGAGCGGGAAGCGTCGAGTGAGGCCGGAGAATGACCGTCTCCGAAGCGGGCGACTCGCGCCGCCGACGTGACCGGCGCGTCGTGGGGAGATTTCCTGACCCAGCTCGACAACCGCCGTTGCGGGAGTCGGCGATCGTCCTCGCCTCTTGCTGGGGCGCACTCCGGATGCGCGAGGCCGCCGACCGCGGCGCCGCCCGCCGGGTCGGGTCAACCGCGCTTGCCATCGTCGGCGCGGTTCTCCGGGCGATCGACTGACCGCGATGCAGATCGACTACGGCGTCATCGATCCAGATCGCCTGCGAGATCGCTTGCGCGCGCTCGAACCGGCCGCCGCCGCTGGCCCCGACGACGCGATTGAGGTCGTCCGCGCCCCCGGCCGCGTCAACCTGATCGGGGAGCACACCGACTACAACGACGGCTTCGTCATGCCGGCCGCGATCGACCTCGAGATCCGGATGGCGATCGTGCCGACGGCCGACCGGCAGGTCACGATCGTCCTCGACGATACCGGCGAGGCCGGAACCCTCAACTTCGACGCGATCGGGCCGCCGACCCGGACGTGGATCGACTACATCGCCGGGACAGCGCTGGCGCTGGCGGAGGACGGCCGGCCGCTGCGCGGCTTTCGCGGCCTGCTCGCGAGCAACCTGCCGCGCGGCGCGGGGCTGTCATCGTCGGCCGCGATCGAGATGGCGGCGGCGCTGGCGCTGCTCGGGCAGGAGGCGGCCGGACCGCCAGAGCCGCGGGCTCTGGCCGGGCAGCGGGCGGAGAACCGCTACGTCGGGGTCCAGTCAGGAGTGATGGACCAGTTCGCATCGGCCGCCGGCGTCGCCGACCACGCGATCCTGCTCGACTGTCGCTCGCTGGCCTGGCATCCCGTCCCGCTGCCGCTCGACGAGTGCGCTCTCGTCGTCTGTCACAGCGGGTCGTCGCGCAAGCTCGAGACGTCTGCCTATAACGATCGCCGCGCGGACTGTGAGCGCGCGGTCGCGGCGATCGCGGCGATCGAGCCGTCGGTCCGGTCGCTGCGCGACGTCGACGCTGCCCTCCTGCGCCGTGCTGCCGACCGGCTGGACCCGGTGGCCGCCCGCCGGGCCCAGCACGTTGTCGAAGAGAACGCCCGCGTCCTGGACGTTGAACGCGCCCTGGCCGCTCGCGACCTCGCCGCGCTCGGGCGGCTGTTCGCCGCCAGCCACGAGTCGCTCCGGGACCTGTACGAAGTCTCATCGCCCGAGCTCAACGCGCTCGTGGCGATCGCTGCGGCGACGCCCGGCGTGGTTGGCGCGCGGCTGACCGGCGCCGGCTTCGGCGGCTGCACGATCAACCTCGTCCAGCGCGACGCGATCGCTGCATTCCGGACCGCCGTCGAGCGCGACTATCCGGCTCGGACCGGCCTCACCCCGACGGTCCTCGCGGTCGACGCGGTCGCGGGAGCGAGCTTCGTCACCTGACCCTCAAACGCCCTCGAGCACGAACAGCCGCGACCAGAAATCGCCGTCGATCGCCGACTCGTGGCGGTCCGCGGCGATCAGCAGGCCGACCGCCTCGAGATCGTCGCCGCGACGAACGAGCGTGTTGGGCGCGGCGACGCCGTCGTCGATCGACGGCCAGACGCTGATTCGGTAATCCCGATCCGCGTCCAGCCCGCGCAACCGGATCCGGTCGGTCCCCGCAGCCGGCCGGTTCAGAACCCGGTAGTAGCCGACCACGGCCCGGGACTTGTCGTCGGCCACCGACATCCAAGCTGTCGTATTGCCGTCGCCCTCGAAGGGGCCACGGAGCCGCGCGAACCGCCCCCGCTGGAGCACGTCGCGGTGCTCCTTGTAGAACGCGACCTGGCCGCGGACCTCGGCTCGCTCGCTGTCGGTCAGCGCGGTCGTGTCGAGCTCGTACCCGAAGACGCCGAAAAACGCGACGGCCGCCCGCGTCGCGAGCGCCGTCAGCCGTCCGGTCTGGTGATTGGGGACGGCAGAGACGTGGGCGCCCATCGAACTCACCGGGTACGCCATGGACGAGCCCCACTGGATGGCCAGCCGTTCGATCGCGTCCGTGTCGTCGCTCGTCCACCCCTGCGGCGCGAAGGCGAGCATCCCCGCGTCGAACCGGTCCCCGCCGCTCGCGCACGACTCGAACAGGATGTCGGGAAACCGGGTCGTCAGCCGCCGGTAGAGCTCGTACACGCCGAGGATGTGGCGGTGGAAAAACTCGCCCTGGCGGTCGGCGGGGAGGTTGGCGCTCCACGGCTCGGTGATCCAGCGGTTCATGTCCCACTTCACGTACGAGATCGATCCCGAGCCGAGGACCTCGCCGATGACCCGCTCGAGATGGTCCTGGACCTCGGGGCGCCCGAGGTCCAGGACGAACTGCTGGCGGCCCTCGGTCCGCGGCCGTCCGGGGATCCCGATCGCCCAATCCGGGTGCGCTGCGAACAGCTCGCTTCGCTGGCTGACCATCTCCGGCTCGATCCACAGGCCGAACGCGAGACCGAGGTCGGTGATCCGCTTGCCCAGCCCATCGATCCCGCCCGGCAGCTTACGCCGGTCGACGACCCAATCGCCGAGCGAGCTCGTGTCGTCGTCGCGTCTGCCGAACCAGCCGTCGTCGAGGACGAACAGCTCGATCCCGAGGTCGCGGGCGACCGTCGCGATCGCCACCAGCCGATCCTCGTCGAAGTCGAAATACGTCCCCTCCCAGTTGTTGACGAGGATCGGCCGCGGCCGATCGCGCCAGGTGCCGCGAGCGAGCCGCTCACGGAACAGGCGATGGAAGGCATTACTCATCGCGCCGAGCCCGTCGGCGGTCCAGACGAGGATCGCTTCGGGCGTCGCGAACTCCGCGCCCGGCGACAGGGCCCACGCGAACGTCTCGGGATTGATCCCGATCCGGAGCCGCGCCGGCCCGTACGGTTCGACCTCGACCTCCGCGAGGAAGTTGCCGGAGTACACGAGGGCGACACCGATCGCCTCACCGTGCTCTTCCGTCGTCGATGGCCGGCGGAGGGTGACGAACGGGTTGTGGGCGGCCGACGACGAGCCGCGACCACTCGAGATCGACTGGCGGCCGGGGACGAGCCGGCGCTCGACGACGTGGCGCTCCCGTGCCCAGGCGCCCGCGAGATGGACGAGATCCCAGCCGGCATCCGGCAGGTCAAGGACGAGGCTCATCACGGTCTCGACTCGCAGGTCCGCCGGGCCGTGGTTCTGGAGCCGGGCGCTCCGTGCGATCGCCGGGACGTCGCGGAAGATCGTGTACGACAGGGTGACGACGAGCCCGGTTTGCGCATCGGCGAGGTCGAGTTCCACGGTCTCGGCCTCGTCGTCCGCGTCGGCGTAGGTCGAGGGGAGCCCCGCGATCGGCGGCTTGCCGGCGAGGATCCGGTGCTCCCGGTAGGCGAGCTCGAGGACGGTCGACCCGTCCGGCTGTGCCACGACGAGCCCCGGCACGCGGTAGTCGCCGCTGCCGGGCGTCGGACACTCGAGGGCAACCGGATCGCCGAGCCGGTTCGAGAAGCCGCGGAACGGTCGTACCGCCAGATGGCGATACGACCGACCCGTGGCCAACGGCGCTCCGACGTGGAGGAGGCCGACGGCGCCGTTCTCATGGATGCCGAGGATGTAGCTGAGCCGGCCGTTGGCGAGATGGAGCTGGCGATCCGCAGCGCGCCACTCGATCATCGTCACGGCGGTCCGATGTCGCTGAGCGACCAGCGCCATTCGTACGTGCCCGATCCCACGAGATACGCCGGCAGCGTGTCCGGCCCGCAGCTCGCGGTTCCGAGGCCGCGGTGGACGACGTCGAAGTGGACGACCGTGGCCGGGACCGGCTCGAGCTCGTAGTCGTGCGTTGCGCGAGCCAGATCGGCCGCGCGGTGATGGGTCGCGGACACCTGGAGCGGGCGATCGAATGTCAGCCGGATCCGCCGCCCGCGACGATCGGCAAGCTCAAGCAGACGGACGTCGGATCGGCCGCCATTCTCCTGTGGCCGGATGTACGGCGTCGCGAGGTCAGTCACGCTCGCCTGCCAGCGCCCGATCCGGGCGCCGCGCTTTCGATCGGGGTAGCTTTCGTGCGGTCCACGGCCGTACCATGACCCGTCCTCGAAGCCCGGGATCGTCTCGAGGACGACGCCGACCCGGGCGAGGTCGGTCAGTTCGTCCGGGATCTCGACCCGCTCGTCGACGACGAACCCGCTGGCAGTTGCCCGGATTTTCCGCTCGTGGAGAACGATCCGGCCGCCGCCGGTCCGGAGCTCGGCGCGCACCGTTGCCGCCGCGCCGTCCCGCTCAACGGAGGTCACGGCGCGCTCGAGGCGATCGAGGCCATCGGCATCCCAGCGGGTGGCGCTTCCGCCGATCCGGTCGTTGTCGGTAGGGGCCCGCCACAGGCTCAGGTCCGGGCAGGTGGCGAGGAGCGGATGGACAATCCGGCCGTCGTCGTCGATCGGCGCCGTCGCGCCCGGCGCGGCCGCCTCCTCTGTGGGGAACGGCACAGCCCACGGCGCCAGCTCGACCTGGCCCCACCCGACCTCGAGGCCCTGCGGTGCCCACGGTTCGTCGCCGGCCGTCCGGAAGATGAGGGTGAGCAGAACCTCGCGGCCGTCGGTCGGGATCGCGAACCCGCCCGGCGCCAGCGTCGCGATCCCCCGTGTCCCGGGCGCGATCGCCGGCAGAGCGAGGTCGCTGGCGCTGACGACCTGATCGCCGGCCGTCACCTCGAAGCTCGCCGCCAGCCAGCCGAGGTCGCGCCAGTCCTGGCGGTTCTCGATCTTGATCCGCCCTGCCGCGAGGTCCTGCGCGGATGCGCTGACCCGCACTGGCGCCGCGATCTGGCGGTGCTCGAACATCGCGGGCTTCGGGCGGCGGTCCGGCCAGACGAGCCCGTCGCAGACGAAGTTGGAGTCGTTCGGCACATCGCCGAAGTCGCCGCCATATGCCCAGTGGCGCCGGCCATCGGGCAGCTCCTGGACGAGACCGTGATCCCAGAACTCCCAGATGAAGCCGCCCTGGAGTCCTGGCGTCGTCTCGATCGCGTCCCAGTAGTCGGCGAGGGTTCCGTTGCTGTTGCCCATCGCGTGCGAGTACTCGCACATGATCAACGGGTGGAGCTGCCTGCCCGATCGGGCGTGGGCGACGATCGCGTCGAGGGTCGGGTACATCGGGCAGGTCAGGTCGCTGACGGTCTGTGGGCTCGTCCAGTCGAAGCGGATCGCGCCCTCGTAGTGGAGCGGCCGCGACGGATCCGCCCGTCGGACCCACGCCGCGGCGGCCTCGTGGTTCGCGCCGTGGCCCGACTCGTTGCCGAGTGACCACGCGATGATTGATGGATGGTTGCGGTCGCGCTGGACCATTCGCGACACGCGGTCGACCCATGCCGCGAGGAAACGCGAGTCGTCGCACAGGGTGCTCTGGAACGCGTGGGACTCGATGTCGGCCTCGTCGATCACGTAGAGCCCGAGCTCGTCGGCGAGGTCGAGGAGCGCGGGATCGTTCGGGTAGTGTGAGGTCCGAACGGCGTTGAACCCGAACTGCTTCATCAGAACGAGGTCGGCGCGCATCCCCTCGCGCGACACCACGCGACCCGTCAGCTGGTCGAAGTCGTGGCGGTTGACGCCGTGGATGAGGACCCGCCGACCGTTGACGAGCAGGTCCCGGTCGCGGATCTCGACCCGCCGGAACCCGATCCGCAGATTGGCCCGGTCGACGACCACGCCCTCGGGGCCACGCAGCATCACGGCCAGGTCGTGGAGGACTGGCCGCTCCGCCGACCACGGCTCGACATCGGTCAGCTCGACCTGCCATCGAACGCTGCCCTCCGCCGGGGGCTCGAGCATCCGGTCAAGTTGCTGCCATTCGACGGCGCGCTCCGCGGCGCTCAGCGGCTCGCCGAGGATGCGGCGATCGAGGAGGGCTCGGTCCGGCCCGCCCGTCGGCCAGCCCGGAGCCGCCGTGCGCGCCGGCTCGGCGGTGAGGGTCCGCGCGTCGGGCAGGACGACCTCGACCTGGCAGCCCGGCGGCAGGCGGTCCGCGCTGAACCCCATGTCCACGGTGACATCGAGGGTCCCGGTCCGGAGATCGTTCCCGAGCCCGGCCGTGGCCCGGACGTCGGCGAGCCAGATCGGGCCGGTGGCATAGATGAACACCGAGCGGGTGATCCCGCCGTGCCACCACTGGTCCTGATCTTCGATGTAGGTCGCGTCGGACCACTTGATCACACGCAGCCGGAGGGTGTTCGACCCCTCGTGGACAGAACCCGTCACGTCGAACTCGGCCGCGAGGTGCGAGTCCTTGCTGACCCCCATCTCGACGCCGTTGACCGTCACGATCAGAACGCTCTCCGCGGCGCCGACGTGGAGCACGATCCGGCGGCCGATCCAGGCCGGCGGGATGTCCACCTCGCGCTCAAAGACGCCGGTCGGGTCGTCGTCCGGGATCGCCGGCGGGAGACCCGGAAACGGCATCTGGACGTTCGTGTAGTGCGGCCAGTCGCCGAAGCCCTGCATCGTCCAGCAGCCGGGGACGTCGGCCTCGCTCCAGTCCGGGCCGGGCTCGGCGCCGGGAACGCGCAGCAGCTGGAACCGCCAGCGCCCGTCGAGCTCGATCCGGCGCGCGGGGTCGTCGTGGCGAAGGGTGTGCATCGGCCCGCGGCCGACGGCGGTGAGCTCGGGCGCCACCCACGGGCGAGGGCCCT
>JANMRJ010000239.1:0-1527 GCA_031370985.1 Acidimicrobiales bacterium | reverse complement strand
GGCGGCGACCAGGGCCTCGAGTTCAGCCACCAATCGGGCGTGGCGCAGGCCGGCCGGCTCCGTCGGGTCGGCTTCGTCTGGCTTCGGTGCGTCGGGGGCGGGGACGCCCTGGTCAATGGCCCAGCCGATGCGGCGGGAGTGCGACCAGGCCCGGGTCAGGTCCTCCACCGCCTGCTCCAATGAGTCGGCCACGGTGTGCACGGTGGTGGACTCCCAGGCCCGGCTCATTTTCACGTAGGCCAGCTCTCGGCCGCCGCCGTCCTCCATCGACTGGGCCCGGCGCACCGTCGCCCCCTGGGAGCGATGGCCGGTCACGGCGTAGCCATGGGCCAGGTGGTCCTCCGTCAGGTCATCGCCAGCGAAGGGCTGGCAGCGGCCGTCGTCCATAGTGACGCCCAGTTCGCGACGGGCGACATCGACGGCGAGAACCGTGCCGCACTCCGAGGTGACGATCTCGCCTCCCGCTCCCGGGGCCAGGGTGACGATGCGGTCCCCGGCCCGGTAGCCGACGTTGCCGACGACCAGCTCGGGGCCGGACAGGCGTCCGAGCTCTTCCCACGCCAGGCGGCCCCGGCGATTGAGCTCGGCGACGCTGGCGCGCTGCCAGGCGTACATGGCCGGGGCGGCGCCGACGCGCACGTCGGCCACCCATCTGGCCACCGTCTCCTCCAGGACCGTGTCTCGGTCAGGGGACACCGTGATGCGCCCGTTGGCCGCATACCAGGCCACGGCGGCGCCGACATCGCCGGAACGGAGGTTGGCCAGGGCCTCCCGCTCGCCGGGATCGACTGGCGGACGTTCTCCGAGAGCACGTGCACGGCCCCGCCGAAGCGCTTGGCCAGGGCCTCGAAGCCGCCGCCGGGGCCGACGGAGCCCAGTTGGTGGGGGTCGCCCACCATGACGACCTTGGTCCCGGCGTGGCGGCTCGCCTCCAGGAAGGCGAGCAGTGCGGCGTCGTCGGTCATGGCCGCCTCATCGAGCACGGCCACGTGGCGAGACGACAGCTGCAGGCTGTTGTGGGCGATCCGCCAGTTGAGCGAGGCCAGCGTGCGGCTGGGCTCGATGCCGGCCTCGCGGTGCAGCGTCCGCGCCGCCTGACCCGACGTCGAGGTGCCGACCACCTCGTAGCCGGCGGCTTCGAAGGCGTCCCGGGCTGCGGCCAGCGCCGTCGTCTTGCCCGAGCCGGCCACGCCGATCACCAGCTCTACGCCCCGGCCTGAGGTCAGGATGCCTCCGCAGTCCGCTGGCCATCGGTCAGGGAACGGCACAGCGACGCCTCGGCCCGAACGATTGCAGCGTCCGCCGCCTCAGACGACACGGCCGGGGCGCCGTTGCGGGCCACCTGGGACTCGACGCAGCGGGCGATGGCCTGCTCCCTGGCGATGGTTGTGGCGGTGGCGTAGGCGGGCTGGGTGGCCCCGGGCACCCGCAGCAGTCGCACGGCCTCGGGGTCGGCCAGGGTGCGGGTGACCGCTCGGCCCAGTTCGGACATGTTGCGGCCGTAGAGCTGGGGGGCGACAGCCACGA
>JANMRJ010000205.1:0-1740 GCA_031370985.1 Acidimicrobiales bacterium | reverse complement strand
GAACCCGACGAGCGCGTCGGTAGCGCCACGCTCGCCGTTGGCTGGCTTGTGTAGTCCCATGAACAGGCAGTATTGCTACTGCTTGGCCTTGGGGCTGGGATACTTGGTTCGGGCCGACGGGAGGGACAGCGATGGTCAGATCGACGACCGAACGCCTCGCCGAATACCACGCCCGCTACGCCCAGCTGGCCGGCGAGCTCGCCGACATCGGGCTCATCGCCGCCGGCAGCGTCGCCCACCGCCACACGCGCTGCGCCTCGGTCTTGCGCTTGCCCCGGTTGACCACGGTGCGGTCGACCACCAGCGACACCCGCTCCGGCCGGCCCAGGTCGAGGTGGTTGGCGATGGCCGCCTCGAACCAGGCCCCGGCCCTTCTCGGCGCGTCGAACACCGCTGTGTCGGAGACCTCCAGCTAGGCGATGGAGAACCGCAGGTCGAACCCGGCGTGGCGGTCCTCGGCTGTGAAGGGGGTCGGGCATGACCGCCATCATCCGCGCCAGCCGGCCCGGACATGGCCGGAGCCGAGCCGGGCGCAGACGTTGCGGACGACGGCAGGGTCGGTGACCGAGCGCAGGCCGTTGTCCAGGGCCTCAAAGCCGACGCCCGCCTTGGCCAGCTGGCGCTTGGCCCATTCGTGACCGTTGGCACACGCCCACAGCGGGTAGGGCGCGTAGCCACAGACCTTGAGGAAGGCCGGCCCCCACTCGGCATCCCACCAGTACAGGTACCAGTGGTCGGGCACCGACGACATCCGCCGTCAGCTGAAGTGGGGGTGGCCCGGTCGGTGGGCGGCATGGGTGTCGTCCACGAAGCCCCGCCACGACGAGGTCCGCTCCTGGGCCTTGCCCACCAGCACCAGCCCGGGGCGACCGGCAGCGGCTGCCGCCAGTTGATAGGACCGGGCGATGTCCTCTTTGCAGTTGTCGCGGCGGAATCGCACCACGGGCACGTCGGAGGCAGCCACCAGGTCCTCGAGCTCGGGGGTCAGCCGGTCGTGGTTGTGGGTGAGCCCGGCCGGGGAGAGGATGCGATAGCCCCGCTCGATCAGGAACCTCAGCACGCCGCCCTCGTACTGCAGCCCCGGGATGTACCCCCGGATGCCGATGCGGTCCACCGAGGTGCACCGGAAGCTGACGTTCTCTGCCAGTAGCCTGTCCACGGTCCCAATAGCGCCTCCTCCCCGACCGTTGGCGCGGTCGATCTACGTGTGCCGCGAGAACGCTATTGGGGACCGCTTCATTTTGCCCGGCCGCCGACGGGAGGGCATAGGGCCGGCTTTGCCGGCCCGGACCCGACGTACTGCCACCGTGGCCGGCCTTCCCGCGAGTGAGCTCAGACCGCCCCCAGGGACCACCGACTCGTGCTCACCGCAGCGCTCAGCGGCGGTCTGAGGTCACTCGCTAAGAGTTGCTGGGCACCCAGCCCGGCGCCGAGCACTGCATCGCGGTGTGGGACGTCGCCGGGCTCGCCGACGCCGTTCGGGCCACCTCGCCGACCACCTTCGTCATCGACCTGGAGGACCCGGGATGCGGCCGCCGCGAGCTGACCGGGGTCATCGAACGGCGCCCGGATGCCCGCAGGATCGGCCTCTATCCCACACCTTCACCGCCCCGAGTGCCCAATGGCCTTAGCGCCCGGCCTCACCGTCCTCCTGCCCTTCGCCTCGACCCTCGAGCACCTGGTCGTTTCGATCCTGGACGACCGGCGCGCCTCGTCGGCCACCGCCGCGGTCGGGTTGAC
>JANMRJ010000164.1:0-4526 GCA_031370985.1 Acidimicrobiales bacterium | reverse complement strand
CCTGGCCGGCGGCGCCGGCTCACGCACCCTGGCCGGCGCCGCCGGCCCGATCCTCGATGTCGGCGGCCACGACGGGTCGACGGCCACGCTGCTCGGCGACGCCGCTCGCCGGCTCGTGGTCCTCGACCTCGACGGCCGCGGGCTGCGCACGGCCGCCGCCGGCGGGCTGGCGGCAGTCCAGGCGTCGGCCGTCTCCCTCCCGGTGGCCACGGCGTCGGTGGACCTCGCCCTGTGCTGTGATGTCCTCCCCTGTCTGTCGGCCGAAGACGCCGGCGGCGTCTACACCGAGGTCCGGCGGGTGCTGACCGAGGGCGGACGCCTGGTGGTCACCGAGGTCGACGACCGGTTCAAGCTGCCCTTCGTCGACAACCGGGTGGCCTTCGCCCGGTGGGACGTGCAGACCGGTGGGTTCTCCTTCGATCGCCTGCAGCGGCTCCTGGGGGCGGCCGGCCTCGCCGTGGTCGAGCACCGCATGTTCTACGGCTGGCCCACCCGCCTGGCCTACACCGTGCTGTTCTTCTGGGGCTGGCCGCGCCGGGGGGCCCGGGCCAAGCAACGCCTGTGGCGGCTCATCGCCGGCCTGGACCGCCGCTGGTGCCCCCAACCCCGCGCCCACCTCATCGTGGCCGCCGTCGCCAGTCAGGCGGGCTGAGCGGTGTGCGGGCTGGTGGGAGTGCTGAGCCACGACGGGGCCATCGCCGAGCACCTCGACCTCCTCCCTGAGCTGATCGCGCTCATGGCCCGCCGCGGCCCCGACGACGCCGGCAGCTGGACCGACGGATCGCACCTGGCCCTCGGCTTCCGCCGCCTGGCCGTGCTCGACCCCAGCCCTGCCGGCCATCAACCGATGACATCCGCCGACGGTCGCCATGTCATCGTCTTCAACGGCGAGGTCTACAACTTTGCCGACCTGCGCCGTGAACTGGAGGCGCACGACATCCGGTTCTGCTCCGGCACCGACACCGAGGTCGTCCTTCAGGCCCTCATCACGTGGGGGCCGGTGGCCCTGGAGCGGTGCAACGGGATGTTCGCCCTGGCCTGGTACGACCGCCTGACCCGCACCCTGCTGCTGGCGCGCGACCCCATCGGGATCAAGCCGCTGTGGTGGCTGGCGCACCCCCGCGGCCTGGTGTTCGGCTCCCAGCTCGACCAGCTCCTCCGCCACCCGTTCTGTGACCGCAGCGCGGTCCGAGCCGAGGTGCTCAGCCTCTACCTCCGGTTCGGCTACCTCCCGCCGCCGTACGGCCTGATCGCCGGCACCGCCCAGCTCGAGCCGGGGAGGTGGCTGCGCGTGCAGCCCGGCGGTGCCCCCGAGATCGTCCGGTACGCCTCCCCGCCGGTGGCCCGCCGGCCGTACCTCAGCCCGGCCGCGGCGTCCGACGTGGTGGCGGCCGCCGTCGGACGCCAGACCGTGAGCGACGTCCCCACCGGGGCGTTCCTGTCCGGCGGCGTGGACTCGCCGCTGGTCGCCGGCCTCATGCAGCAGGCGGCGCCCGACCCGGTGCCCGCCTTCACCATCGGCTCGACCGACCCGGCCCTCGACGAGTCGGGCGCGGCCTCGGCCTACGCCCGCCACCTCGGCCTCGACCACCACCTGCGCACGTTCTCGCCCATCGACGACCTGCGTTTGGTCGACGACATGGCCCAGGCGTTCAGCGAGCCCTTCGGCGACCATTCCGCCCTCCCGACCATGCTCGTCTCCTCGATGGCCCGGGAGAAGGTCACGGTGGCCCTCGCCGGCGACGGTGGCGACGAGCTGTTCTTCGGCTATCCCCGGTTCGCCAAGGTCCTCGGAGCCCGGCCCTGGTTCCGCCTGCCCCGGCCGGCGCGTGCCCTGGCCTACGGAGCGGGGAAGGTGGTGCCCTCACACCGACCGCGGCGCGGCGTGTTGTTCGAGTCGATCGGCGAGTGGTACCAGGACTCGCACTCGGGGCTGCGCCGCGCCGACCTGGCCGAACTGTGCCCGGAGGCCGTGGACGTGCCGGAGGACTTCGACCTCTACGACCTCGATGGTGCCCCCGATGGCGACGCGCTGGCCCAGTGGCTCCGGGCCAACGAGCTGCGCGGCCACCTCCAGATGCTGCTGACCAAGGTCGACCGGGCCAGCATGCACTTCGGCCTCGAGGTGCGCGTGCCGCTGTTGGACCTCGAGGTGGTCGGTATCGCCCACCGGCTCGACCCGGCGGCGTGCATGGGCAAGCGGCCTCTGCGCCGCCAGCTCGCCGGCCTGGTGCCGCCGGCGAGCATCCCCGGCCCCAAGCGGGGCTTCGACGTGCCGGTCGGCGCCTTCCTCCGGGGCGCGCTCGCCCCCCGGGTGCGGGCCTTGCTGCTGGAGCGCGACCCATGGCCGGAGGGGCTCTTCTCCCGGGCCGGGCTGCGCCGCTACGTGGAGGACCACCTCGACGGCACCGCCGATCACACCCAGGGCCTGTGGCACCTCTTCGCCCTCCAGCTCTGGGCCGACACCCACCTGCGGGCGCCGGCGCTCGCCGCTCGGAGGGCGTGATGCGGGCCGTGTTCCATCACCGGGTCGTCGATCATCGCGACCCGCGCGACCCCTACTCGGCATCCGCGGTGGAGATCGGCGCGCTCAGGGCCCAGGCGGTCGAGCTGGCCCGTCACTGGCGGGTCCTGTCGCTGGCCGAGGTGGCCGACCACCTGGGGACCGGCCGAGCCCTCCCGCGGCGATCGGTCCACCTCAGCTTCGACGACGGGTACCGCGACAACCTTGTGGCCGCCGAGATCTTTGAGGCCCACCAGCTCCCGTGGACCCTGTTCGTGGTGGCCGACGCGGTGCTCGACGGGTTCGTGCCCTGGTACGTGCGCCTCGCCGGCGCGTTGGCGGCCACGCCGGCCCCCATCCGCTGGGACGGCGTCGACTACGACCTCCGCAGACCCGCGGATGTCGCCCGCTTCAAGGGCCGGGCCAAGCGGGCGGTGATGGCGGCGCCGGCCCGCCGGCACCTGGCCGTGCTCGACGGCATCCTGGCCGGCGCCGGCCTGGGCGTGCCCGAGGGCGCGGCGTGGCCCTTCCTGTCCGCCGGCGAGCTGCGGGACCTGGCCGGGCGGGGCGTGGAAATCGGCAACCACTCGGCGTCGCACCCCAACCTGGCCCGCTGTGGCCCCGCCGAGCTGACGAAGGAACTGGCCGGCAGCCAGGCCCGGCTCCAGGATGCGCTCGGCCAACCGGTGCGCTTCCTGGCCTACCCCGACGGTCGCTGCAACCGGGCCGTGGTCGAGGCCGCGGGGTTGACCCACGAGCTGGCCATGGCCACATGGACGTCTCGCCAGCCCATGGCCCCCCTCCGGATGCGCCGCTTCCCGGCCGGCGCGACCCTCGACGAGCTGCGGGACGTACTCGGGCCCGGCTACCCCACGCGGTACCGGGCCCGGCGGGCCAAGTGGGCGGCCCGGCGCTGGGCCCGCCGGGTCGGCCGATGACCCTCGACATCCTGGTGGTCACCGGCGGGTTCCCGCTCCGCTCCCAGCCGTTCATCGAACGCAAGGTGCTCGGCTTGGCCGCCCGGGGCCACCGGATGACGGTCCTGGCCACCGGCCCGGGCGACCACCCGCTTGGGCCCGAGGCCGAAGGTCGCCTGCACATGGTGGGGGCGTTGGCCGCCGGGCGGTGGCGGCGCGCCATCCAGTGTGGGGTCGAGGTGCTGTCGGCTTCGGGGCGGGATCCACGCTTCATGGCCGCCCTGTGGGGGGCGGCCCGCTGGCGGGGGCTGGTCGCCGGCGCACCCCTGGCCGGGCGCCGGCCCGACCTGGTCCACGTCGAGTGGGCGACGAAGGCGGTCGCCCGCCTGGAGGCGCTGGAGCTGATGCCCGGCCCCCTGGTGGTGTCCTGCCGCGGCTCCGATGTCAGGGTCATCGCTCCCGCCGACCCGGAGTTCGCAGCTCGTCTCCGCCGGCTCTTCGCCCGAGCCGACGCCGTCCACTGCGTCTCGGCCGCAATCGTCGAGGCCGCGGTGGCACTGGGACTCGACCGGGCCAAGGCGTTCGTGAACCACCCCGGCGTCGACATCAACGTTTTCAACCCCCGGCCGGACCTTTTCACCCGCCCGCCGGCACCGGGGCCCCGGCCGGTGCGTATTGTGAGCGTGGGCCGAGCCCATTGGGTGAAGGGGTACGAGTATGCGCTGCAGGCCGTCAGCCTGCTGGTCGAGCGGGGGTGCGACGTGCGCTACTCGATCATCGGCGATGGCGATGCCGGAGCTATGGCCGCGCTGCGGTTCACGGTCCGCGACCTCGGCCTGTCCGACCGGGTCGACCTGGTGGGGGCGCGCACGCCGGCGCAGGTGCGCCACGTGCTGGCGCACTCCCATGTCTTCCTGTTGCCCAGCGTGAGCGAGGGACTGAGCAACGCCGTCCTGGAGGCCATGGCCATGGGTCTCCCTGTCGTCGTGACCGACGTGGGCGGGATGACGGAGGCGGTCACCGATGGGGTCGAGGGCTACGTGGTGGGGTCGCGTGACCCGGTGGGGATGGCGGACGCGCTGCAACGACTGGTCATCGACGAAGGG
>JANMRJ010000108.1:0-1323 GCA_031370985.1 Acidimicrobiales bacterium | reverse complement strand
GGCGGCTTCCGCGGCCGACTCGACCAGATCGAGCACGCGCTGGGCATCCTCGGAGCGACTGGCCACGTCGGCGTCGAGCGGCAGGCTCCAGCCGATCTCGACCACGTGGACGGCCGTCAGATGGGCCTTGGTCGAGCGGGCGAGTTCGCACGCGGCCTGCACGATCCGCGCATCGCTCGGGCCACCGTTGACGGCCACGACGGCACGCTGGAAGACGGATTTGTGGAGTTCGGCCACGGTGCTCCGCAGGAATTGCGTTCCACTACACGACCCGACTGGGTCTGGTCAGGGCGCAGGACACAGTACCACCGGGGCGACAGGACGTCCCTGCGCCGCCCGGTCCCGGCGCCGCTACGCCTCCGCGCAATAGGGCGCGTTGGCCACCAGGATGTTGGGCTGACCGAGCAGCGCCGCCCGGATCCGGTGGGCGTTCTGGTTGTACAGGAACGGCTCCCACCAGTGGCGGTAGACGTACTCGGGCAGGAGCACCACGGTGATCGCCTCGGGGTGCTCCGCGGCGACCATCCGCAGGTAGTGGCTGAGCGGCGCGATCAGCGCTCGGTAGGGCGACTCGACGATGACGAATTCGACGTCAGGGATCTGCCGCTCGAACCGCTTGCGCAAGCGCTCGCCCGCCTCGACGTCATCGGTCACGTGGACGGCCGTCACGTGGTCCGACATCGTCCGCGCGAAGCGCAGCGCCCGAACCACGTCGCGACGCATGGCCGGGAACGGGACGTACACGCGTTGGCGGCGGCCCGGGGCGGGGATGACCGACTCTGGACGGACGTGCAGCTCGAGCTCCGCCCGCTTGTACTCGTGGGCAATGAAGCGCATGGCCGCCACCAGGATCGGGATGACGATGACCACGACCCATGCGCCCAGGCTGAACTTGGCCACCGTGAAGATGATCGCCACGATCGCCGTGGCCAGCGCCCCGATCGCGTTGACGATCGAGCTGCGACGCCAGCCGGGCCCGCGCTCGCGGCGCCAGTGGCGGACCATGCCGGCCTGGGACAGGGTGAACGAGGTGAACACCCCGATGGCGCGTCCGCTGAGCTCGTGCCTGGCTCCAGGGCCCGGGCTGGCCGGTGGCTGGTCGGTCACCGGCTCAGACGGGCGTCGTTCGCGCTCGGCACGTCGCCCGCCGGCGCGTCCGCCGGGTGCTCGAACACCGACGCTTCCTCGCGCCGGTAGGGGGCGTTGACGACGACCGTGTGGGGCCGGCCGAGGAGCACCGTACGCAGCCGCTTGGACGCCTGGTTGTAGAGGATCCGTTCCCACCAGTGGCGCGCCACATACTCGGGGATGACCACGAACGTG
>JANMRJ010000059.1:0-1360 GCA_031370985.1 Acidimicrobiales bacterium | reverse complement strand
CCGGGCGATCCTGGAGATCCTCCAGGGCAACGCGGTGGCCCACGGCCTGAACCTGCACCGGGGCAGCCTGCAGAGGCTGGGTGCGGCGTACAAGCAGCTGAACGCGCCGTTCGGCTCGTTCGGTATGGACAGCCTGTCCATCGCGACGGCCGGCATCCAGACGGGTTCCGTGGGCGACGACTCGTCGTACACGGCACTGGACGCGCAGTTGAACCAGTGGGGCACGCGTCGGGACGCGCTGGCAGGGCAGATCCGCGACCTGCTCGACGGACTCACCTTCGGCGGGGCGTCCGCTGATGAAGTGACCATCCGGAGCCTGACGGCGCAGGCCGACGCGCTGATCGCCGAGGTGCACGCTGCCATGCCGTGAGGCTCGGGCCACCTAGAACGCCCGTCGAAGTCCCGTCCGGTGACGGGACTTCGACCGTCTGCCTGCCAGTTCCGCCGACGTTGGGCCGCCGGTCCCGCATTTGACGCAGATCGCACCCACACGGATGCCGGCGCCGTCTGCCTCGGATGGGTACCTCCAGGCGATCGCGGCGCGCCCGTCATGGGCCGAGACTCTGCTCCAGCCGGGGCGCTGGAAGAAGGAGCAGATGACCGTGCTCGCCAAGTTGGTTGCCTTCTCGGGGGACTGTCAGGTCTTCGGCACGATCACGCTCGCCGCCGGGGAACGGTTGACCGACGTGCTCAATCGCGAAGCCGTGCTCCTGGTGGCCGATGCCGATCTGGTCAGCCACGCCGACGGTCATGTCGTCCACCTGGCCGAGATCGCACTGGATCGCGACGAGTTGTTCGCGATCGAGGCGGTTGGCCCACGTGGCCTGGAACAGCGCCGGGTCCACACGGTCCGCCATCGCCTCGAAGTCAGCCTGGGCCCCTACACCGTGCTGGGGCAGCTGCATACGTTTCCGGGCGGCCGGCCGCTCGTTGCGGTCAGCCGGCGTGCCCCGATGGTCCCGCTCACGGACGCAACGATTGCCTTCAGCGGTCACCGCGGCGTCCAGATTCGGGACGTGGCAACGCTCATCATCAACCGGGATCGGGCGCGCTGGGTGCGTCCGGAGGAGGCGGACCTGTCCGCCTTTGACGCCCTCCCTGCCGGTTCGCGGGCGGTCACGCTGCTGCCCTCCGCCGGTTGAACGCCGCAACTCGTCCGCTGCCCGCCCTGCGCGCATCCAACCGAGCTGTCCTAGCATCGTGGTGTGACACCCGACCTGCAGACCACCCTGGCCAGATTGCCCGACCGCCCAGGCGTCTACCTCATGAAGGACGCCCGGGGGAACGTGCTCTATGTGGGCAAGGCGCAGAGCCTGCGCAGTCGCGTCCGAAGCTACTGGCAGAAGCAGGCCGTCGGCGG
>JANMRJ010000058.1:0-2929 GCA_031370985.1 Acidimicrobiales bacterium | reverse complement strand
CGCCTGCACGAATGCGTACTGGCCGCGCTCAGCGGAGCGAGGGTCGAGCTGCCGGACGAACAGCTCACGCCGCACGAGCGCGCGCAGCCGCGGCTCGAGGTCGTCCGGCTCGATCCCGGCCACCGCCGCCAACCCAGCCACCGTGAAGCTCTGGCCCAGGACGGCCGCGTCCGCCACGAGGGCGCGGTCCGCGGAATCGAGGCCGTCGAGACGGGCGGCGATCAGGGCGGTCAGCGTCTCGGGCACCGCGAGGTCCGTGAGGTCGCCGACCGGTTGATGGACACCGTCCTCGACGACCAGACGCCCCTGGGCGAGCAGCATCCGCACGGTCTCCACCGCGTACAACGGGATCCCATCCGCCCGCGCGACGATCGCGTCGCGGGCCGCCGGGGTGAGCCCCGGCACGAGACCGGCGAGAAGCCGGCCCATCGACTCGGCCGACAGCGGCTCGAGGTGGATCGAGGTGAAGCTGCGCTTGCCCGCGCCCCAGTCGGGGCGCCGCTCGATCAGCTCCGGGCGAGCGAGCGTGACGATCAGGATCGGGACCGTCCGGCTCCATTCGAGGACGTGGTCGATGTAGTCGAGGAGGCCCGCGTCGGCGTGGTGGAGGTCCTCGAAGACCATCACGACCGGGGCGCTCGCGGCGAGGCGCTCGAAGAACGTCCGCCACGCTCCGATCAGCTGCTGCGAGCCCATCCCCGACTCGATCCCGAGCAGGGACAGCAATGCGGGCTCGATCCACCCGCGTTCCGTCTCGTCGGGGACGTGCTTCGCGAGAATCGCCGCGACGCCGGCGCGCGTGGTCGGCTCGTCGTCGGTCTCCTGGAGGCCGGCTCGACCGCGGACCATCTCGCCGAGGGCCCAGAAGCTGATCCCTTCGCCATAGGCGGGGCTGCGCCCGTCGTGCCACCAGACCGGTTCGACGAGCCCATCGACGTACTTCAGGAACTCCCAGGCGAGCCGCGACTTGCCGATCCCACCGGGCCCGATGACACTGACCAGCCGCGGCCGGCCCTCGCGGATGGTCGCGTGGAACAGATCCTTGAGCTGGCGCAGCTCCTCGTCGCGTCCGACGAACGGCGCCTCGAGCGCCTCCGACCGGCCGACGCCCCGCCGTTGGGCCACGACCCGCAGCGCCTGCCACGCCGGAACCGGGCTGACCTTTCCCTTGAGGATCTGATCCGCGGCGGGCTCGAACGCGATGGCGCCCGCGGCCGCGCGCTGGGTCGCCTCGCCGACGAGCACGGTCGATGGCGCCGCGGCGCTCTGGAGGCGGCTCGCCGTGTTGACCATGTCGCCGGTGACCATGCCCTGGTTCGTCGCACCGAGGGTCACGGCCGCCTCGCCGGTCAGAATCCCGACCCGGACCTCGATCCCGGCGCCGAGCGTGCGGATGGCCTCGACGAGGTCCAGCCCGGCGCGGACGGAGCGCTCGGCGTCGTCCTCGAAGGCGTGCGGCGCGCCCCACAGGGCCATGACCGCGTCGCCGATGAACTTCTCGATCGTGCCGCCGTAGCGGGCGATGATCTCTTCGACCGTCCGGAAGTAGCGGGCCTGGAGCTCCCGGACCTCCTCGGCATCGCGGCCATCAGAGAAGGCGGTGAAGCCCACGAGATCGGCGAACAGGACCGAGACGAGGCGACGTTCCGCGGTCGGATCGGGCGGCGCCGCGGGATCCGGTCGTCGGCCGGTGTCGGGGCTCGGGACCTGCGCGGCGGCGAAGAGCGGCGTCGCGCATTCCGAGCAGAACTTGGCCGCCGGCAGGTTGGCAAACCCACACGTCGTGCAGACGGCTGCCTGCGCGGCGCCGCACTCCATGCAGAACTTCGCCCCGATCCGGTTCTCCGTGCCGCAGCTCGAGCAGATCACGCGGTTGCGGTCTCCGTGCTTGTGGTCCCGATGGTCGGAGCATAGCGGAGCCCGTCCGCGCCACACTGCCGAGCTCGAGCCCGCGGATCACGACTCCGGCGGCGGCTCCGGCTCGACCCACTCGTCGTAGTCCACGACGGTCCGGTAGCCGAGGCGCGCATACACGGCCCGGCCCATCGGACTTGCCTGGAGGATCGCGACCTCGCAGCCGTCGGCCATACCATCGGCGGCGACGCGCTCGGTCATGGCCGCTCCGAGCCCCTGCCTGCGTGCGCTCTCGATCGTGGCGATGTTGTAGACGCCGATCGTCGCACCGGTCCGGAACCCGAACCCCGTGGTCACCGGCACCCCCTCGCTGTAACCGACGTACACGATATTGCCCGGACGCTGCCACGTGTCGCGGGCGACGATCGATCGGAGCATCTCCTCCGGCATGCCGAAGCCGAGCGCAGCGGCGACGAGGTGATCGTTCATGCCGGTCGCATCGTCGACCCGGCGGATGTCGTGACCGGGCGGGATCGGCGTGGCGGTAGTGGGCGTGGCGCTGTCCGGAATCGGATGAAGGGCCATCCCGGGCATCGGGGCGCTGCCGGCCGGAAGGACCAGCCCGAGCTGCTCCATCAGCGATCGGAAGCGGTCGTCCGCCCCGCGCCGGAGGTGAACGAGGAATGGCGCGCCGCGCTCGCGCATCTCGCCGACCGCAACCGCCACCGCCTCCGGGGTCGCCCGGTCGTCCCCGATCACGACCTGGTTGAAGAAGCGGGCCTGCAGGCCGGACGCCATGAGGACGACGCCGTCGCTCCGGCGGACGAGGCTGCCGGGCGCGTTCCCGATGCAGGCCGACATCGCGCCAAGCATGTTCTCGTGCTCGAGTCGGGCGAGGGTCGTGTCGTCCATGCGCGGACCGTAGCAGCCCGTCTCTGGCCACGCGTCCGGCTCGAGCGCTGCTAGGCTGCCGCCGTGTCCGGATCGACCGCCGTCCGCGCCTTCCTCGGCCGGATGTTCACGATGCCGTCGTACCCGCCCGACCAGCGCGATCTGCGGACGTTCCGGCTCGCGG
>JANMRJ010000029.1:0-1246 GCA_031370985.1 Acidimicrobiales bacterium | reverse complement strand
GCGTGGGGGCGGTTGTCCGCGCCGCCGGTAGTCTCGTCGGGCCTGATGCTCGTCGTCGCCGTGGTCGGCCTGGCTGCCAATGGCGTCTCGCTCCGACTCCTGCGTGACGCGCAGCAGGGCAGCCTCAACCTGCGCGGCGCGTACCTCGAAGTATTGGGTGATTTCGCCGGCTCGGTCGCGGTGATCGTGGCCGCTGTCGTCATCGCCACGACTGGCTGGACGACCGCCGATGCCATCGCCTCGGCGGTCATCGGCCTGCTGATCCTGCCGCGCACCCTGGGTCTGTTGCGCGAAGCTATCGATGTCCTGCTCGAGGCGACGCCCAAGGATGTCGACATGGCGCGGGTCCGGGCGCATATCCTCGAGGCTCCCGGCGTGGCCGACGTTCATGACCTCCATGCCTGGACGATCACGTCTGGCCTCAATGTCGTGTCGGCGCACGTGGTCCTCCGTCCCGGCGCTGATCCGCCGGCGGTGCTGGATCACCTGTGCACCTGCCTGTCGGGTATCTTCGACATCGAGCATTCCACCTTCCAGCTCGAGAGCGCCGATCGGCGCCGACTCGAAGACAAGGCGCACGCATGACACCACGCCGGAGCCCACGACCGAGACCACGCTCGAGTCCACGGCCGGGACCACGCCGATTCGGGCCGCTGGTGGCCATCGCGGGCGTCGCTGCGGTCGCGCTCGTCGGGCTGGCACTCGTGCTGCGGCAATCCGGTGGGCAGACAGCCTGGGCTCGGTTGGAGACACAGGATGTCCATTCGCTGGCCTTCGTCGGCGGGGATACCCAGCACCTGCTGTTCGGCCATCACGGCGGCCTGCGCGAATCGCGCGACGGTGGTCGGACATGGACGGACCTGCCGGTGCGCGCCGACGCCATGGCGATGGCGCCGGCCGGCGATGGCTCGATCGTCATTGCGGGTCATGACGTGTTCACCGCCAGTCGCGACGGCGGGCGAACGTGGGCCCCGATCGCGGCGGACCTGCCCAGTCTCGACATCCATGGGTTCACCCGCGACCCGGCCGATCCGGCTCGGATGTGGGCGTACCTCGCCACGGGCGGTCTGTGGCAGAGCACCGACTTCGGGGCCCACTGGACGCGTGTCCGCCAGGACAACATCATCTACCCGGTCGCGATCAGGGCAGGTGCGATCACGACGCTCCTCGGTGTCGATGCGACGGGCCTGGTCACGAGTGCCGACGGCGGCGGGACCTGGACCTCGCTCGGGGCGCCCCCGACGTA
>JANMRJ010000020.1:0-3795 GCA_031370985.1 Acidimicrobiales bacterium | reverse complement strand
CGCCTCCGACGACGATGCGATCGCGCAGCCGCACGTCGATGCGCAACGGCGAGAGCTCGTCCATCGGCGCGTCGACGCCGATGGACAGCTCGCCGATCGCGTCGGGTCCGTACCCGGCGATCCCACCGAGCGCCCAGGCATCGCCCTCGACCGTGACCGCGCCATCGTCGGAGCGCACGACCGTGCCACTCATCGCCGAGCGCACCGACCACCGTCCGGTTACCGCCGCGACGAACAGGTCGCCCGAGGCGGTCCGGTGGAGCACTCGCCCGTCGACCGGTGCGGTGACCGCCCGGGCGAACCGCCGACCGGTCCGCGCGAGGACCGTACCGCGGGTGACCTCGGCGCCGATCGGGACCCGCATGACACGGTCGATGTCCGCGGCACCCAGGCCGAGGGCCCGCGCGCCGCTCACTCGGACTGGCGAACCCTGCGTCGTGCCGGCGGCGATCGCGTCGCCGGCCCGCACGTCCTCGCCGACCGCCGCACGCGTCGCCGCGCCGAGTGGGAGCTGATGGGTGACGCTGGTGTGGCCGTACCGCCAGGTCACGGCGCGGGCTCTGGCGGAAGCGCGTCGAGCGCCGCATACCACTTGGCGACGGTCGGCACGCGCTCGGCGTCGCGCGCGGGCAGCCCGATCGGCCGGCCGCGCACGTCGATGACGACCCCCTGCGCTCCGGCGACGCCGCGGGACGGATGGGCAACGCCCGGGAGGCGGACCTCGACCGCACCGGACGCGGGAAGCGCGAAGAGCGCGCCGCGGTCGAGCGCGACCTGGGCGAGGCCGTCGTAGCCATTCACCGCCACGCGCCCCTTCCGCGACGGCGCGGTCGGCACGAGGAAGGCGAGCGGGACGGTTGCCTGCGCGGTCGCTGCGGCGAGGACGCGGTTCGGATCGCCGCCGTCCACCGCATGCATCCGCGCGGCGACGCCGCCGATCGCGAGGAGAGCGTCCACGTCATCCCGGCACAACGACGACGCTCCGGTGAGGCCAAGGGCATCCAGGGCGAGAAGCACCCCCTGCGCCGCGCGCGGCGTCCGGGCGGCCACGCCGCACAGCACGACGGTCCGCGCCGCGCGCAGGGTCGCGCCAACTCGGAGCGCGTCGGCCTCCGCAAGGAGGTGGCCGATCGCCTCGTGGGCGAGGGCCAGGACGAGGACCAGCCCGAGCCGGTCCGCCGGGACGGCGTCGGGCCACCGCGCACGGTTGAAGACCCGCTCGAGGAGGGTGGGCTCATCGACGGCCCAGGGGATCCATCGACGGACCGCATCGAGGCCGGCACGGGCGACGACGCGATCGGCGCCCGAGCCGCACCCCAGACCGGGCAGGTGCGCGGCGGTCACCAGGCCGGCGGGGGTCGCCTGCGCGAGCGAGGTGCTCCCGCCGGCGACATCGACGACGAGCGCCGGCGCGCCGTCCCGGGCGGCCACGAGGCGGGCGACCTCCTCGACCGCCTCGTCGCGCAGAACGAGGGCCGGATCGGTCCCGCGACGGAGATCGCGGATCCGGCGCACCAGCGCCGATCGGCCATCCGGCCGCCGGGGATCGGGCAGGATCTCGACCGCGAGCCCGGTACCGGCGAGGCGGAGTCGCGCGGTCGCGCGCGCGTCGCCGGCGACAAGCAGCCGTGGCGCCGGGCCGACATCGCGACAGCCGTAGCGCAGCGCCTCGACGAGCGTCTCGACCCCGTCGATGTCGCGATGCTCCGGCGCGTGCGCGATGACCAGGCCGGGCCGTCCGGCACGGAGCGCCTCGGCCACCTCGATGAACGATGCGGACTCTCGCGCGGCGCGTGTCGCGACCAGCTCGGCGCCCGCGGCGAGGAGTGCGCTCCGCAGCGCACGCTCCGCGGCAGCGTCAGGGCCGCAGAGGATCGCGACGCGAAGGGGATGCCCGGCGCCGACGACCAGGTGCGTCGGGTCGGTAGGGCCTTCGCCGGAGCGGACCGTCGTCGGATCGGACAGCACCGCGACGCCGTCGCGATCGGCCACCGCCCACCGGACAAGGCGTGCCTCGTGGGCGACGTCCACCGTCGCCCGCTGGGGACGGTCGGTCGTCACCGTGCCGCGGCGGGGGCGCCGGTCGCGGCGTCGCGGGTCGCGGCGGCACCGGTCACGGAGGCGGCGAACGCGCGGAAGATGCCCTTCGCCTCGGGCGCGACGTCGTCGCGCTCGGGATGCCATTGCACGCCGACGAGCCAGCGGTCGGATGTGGACTCGAACGCTTCGACGAACCCGTCGATCGACGCGGTGGGCCAGAGGCCCGGCGCGAGGATCGCCGTGGTCACGGCCTGATGGTGATAGGCGTTCACCCGGTGCGGGGCGGTGCCGCAGGCCGCCGCGAGGAGCGAGCCCGATGCCGCGGTCACGATGTGCGGAACGATCGGGCCGTGGCCCTCGGTGTGTCCCGCGATGTGCTGCACCAGCGCGCCACCGAGGGCGACGTTCACCAGCTGGAAGCCACGGCAGATCGCGAGGATCGGCAGGTCCTGGGCGCGGGCCTGGTCCAGGAGCGCGAACTCGGTCGCGTCGCGCTCGGGGAACGGCGGCTCCGATCCGTCAGGGACCGCGCCGTAGCGCTCCGGCGCGACGTCCTCGCCGCCGGAGAGGCAGAGCCCGGCGATGTCCTGCGGGAGCGGGTCGCCCGGCTCGACCGCGACGACCGCCAGCCCCGCGTCGGTGAGCCCGCGCAGGTACAGGTCGCGGGCCCAGCGGCAGCGCGGCCGATCATGGCCGCAGAGAGTGAGGGCGACGGGCCGGCTCATGGCGAAAGTATGCCGTCGATCAGACGACGGGGTCGTACACGAGGGGCTGGTCCACCGTGAACACCGTGGGGCTGACGCTCCAGCAGGATCCGCGGACGCTCGTCGATGGCGAGGTCGGCACGACTCGCAGTCCTGCCAGGCGACGTCTCTCGCTCCGGTCGTTCTGTCCAACGTCGAGTGCACGGGTCCAGTCAGGCACGCGGATCCTCGTGCAGCGTCGCCCGGTCGATGAGCTCGACGAGCACGCCGTCGGCGGCGTGCGGATGGAGGAACGCGACGTCGCCGTGCACTCCTGCGCGCGGCACATGATCGACGAGCGACGTGCCGGCGGCGGCGAGCGAGCGCAGGGTCCCAGCGAGGTCGTCGGCGACGAAACAGAGATGGTGGAGCGTCGGTCGGCCGCGCGCGGCGAGGAACGCCGCGACACCGGAGCGCTGCCCGCCGCTGCGCGATCCAGGCGGGGCCGACGGACCGCGCTGTTCGCTGGGATCAGTGGATTCGATAGGCCCGATGGGCCCGATGGGCTCGATGAGCTCGATCCGCGCCGCACCCGCAGTGAGGAACACCGCCCGGACCTGCTGCTCGGGTAGCTCGTGGACCGGGCCGGGGATCAGGCCGAGGGTGTCGCGGTAGAACGGCAGCGCCGCGGCGATCGAGGGGACGACGATCGCGACGTGGTGAAGCTCGCCGGTCACGCCGGTCACGCCGGTCGGGCCGGTCGGGCCGGTCGGGCCGGTGGGGCCGGGCGGGCGGGCACCGGCGGCTGGAGGGGGCGGCGCGGTCACCCGCGGTCAGCCGGCAGGTGGGTCCCGAACGCGTCGCGCAGGTCGGCGCAGATCTCGCCGAGCGTCACGCTCGCCTCGACCGCCATCCCGATGAACGGGATCAGGTTCGCCGTGCCGGCTGCGGCGGCGCGCAGCGCGACCCGGGCCGCTTCGGCGGCGGCGGGGTCGCGAGCGGCCCGCAGCGCGGCGAGCCGCTCGCGTTGGCGCTCCCCGACCGACTCGTCCACCCGCAGCGTCGGGATGGC
>JANMRJ010000017.1:0-9717 GCA_031370985.1 Acidimicrobiales bacterium | reverse complement strand
GCGCCCACCACGCCGGCCTGGAAGCCGGTCATCCGGTTGACCCCGCTCTTCCCGAAGGACATCGTGCCGGTGAAGATGTCCTCGGTATTACTGATGGCGTTGCCGTTGCGGGTGTCGGACCACGCCACGACCGCACCTTCGTTGAGCGACGCCACCGCCACGGGGGCCATGACATCGATGTTGTTGATCCACGAGCCGATCGTCCGGTCGAGTGGCAGTGCAAGCTCGGCGTAGGCGACGGTGCGTGTCTGCCGGGGCACCTGCGGGGGCCGGCACTGGCCCCGCTGGTTGGACCACGCCGGGCTGTCGCCGCCGTCGGCGTTGTACGGCCGGTCCGACAGCCGGCGCTCCAGCTCGGCCCACGGCACCGGCGAATCGGTCCAGCTCATTGGACAGAGTGTAGACGAACATCCGTTCGGGCCTTGCGGACGGGTGAGAGGGGCTGATATACAATACCCAATGGCGAAGCGGAGGGCGATCCGGGCGGTGCTGGCGGTGGCCCTCCTCACCGCGCTCGTGGGGTGCAACCCGAGTTCCGCCGACCGGGGCGCCGCCATCCCCACCGCCACGGTGCGCACCGAGCCGGAGCCGACGACGACCACCAACCCGTACGCGGTGCCGGCGGTCATCGACGTTGCGTATGTGAATAGGGTGCTGGCGGGGTTGGACGCGGTGAATGGTGATGTCGTGCGGCTCGCTTACCGGACTCGCACTATCCCATTAGAAGCCCTCGATCGATTGAAATCCATTTATGCCACCCAACTCATGCTTCAATTCGCGATTGATGGGCTGCAGCTCGACATGAGTTATGGATTTAAGAACTACCGGGTAGGCAGTGGAAATAGAGTGTCGACTGTCACGCAGCTCATCACTGTCCAACCCAACTGTGTATTCGCCCAAGTCCACCGCGACTTTTCGGCCACTAGCACCGACACATCGGCAGGAGTAAACCCCCAGTGGATCGCCATACTTCGGTTGGATCCATTACGAGACCCTAATCACTTTAACGCCACGCAATGGTCCTTCGGATACGACGGATTTGCTCCCGGCGGCGCACGACCTCCCAATCCATGCGGGCAGTAGCGGTCGCCCGGTCGCCCTATCCATAGGGCTCTCAATAGGCACGATGGCAGAGGTCCACGCACAGGAGGCCCCCGTGGGGGGTAAAGCTTGCGGGAACACCTCGACCGGAGGAGTCATCTACTGCACTATCAGTAAGGACGGAACAGTAATAACGACCACTGTCGGCGGTGGCTCGACAGGAGACAAACCCGTTAAGACTCAGACCTCCGGAAGTAGCGATCTGATAGTGCTCTGACCTGGGTGTTTCTCCCGGAGTTGAGTTGCAAAAATCGTTTAAGTTTGCTACTCTTCAACCATGAAGCCTTGCCTTGGCGCGCAAGGCATGCTGGCGGGTATGCCAGCGGCGAAGGACCTGCACCGGTTCGAGACCGATGGGCGGGTCGTGGTCGCTGTCGGGACGACGACACTGTTCGAGTACGCAGATGACGATGCCGAGATGCGGAACCTGGTGGCGGTGACCCTGCCCACGCTGGGCTTCACTGCTCGCCGGGTAGCCGTGGTGCTGGGCATCACCGAGGAGTACGTGTCGACGCTGCGCTCCCGGGTGCGAAAGGAGGGCTCGGCCGCCCTGACCCGTCGGCGGGGCCGACCACCGGCCCTGGGCCCCGCGGACCTGGTCAAGGCAGCACGCTGGCGGGCAGCCGGGGAGATCGACGCAGAGATCGGCCGGCGCCTGGGCGTGCACGCCACCACCATCTCTCGTGCCCTGCCCCACATCGCCGAGGCTGGTGCGCCTGAGAACGCCCAGCCTGTCCAGGACATCCTGGTCTTCCCCATAGAGGTCAGTGAGCCCGAAGCTGCACCGGTCGAAACAGCGCCTGTCGAGCCCGATGTGGCCGAGCCCGATGTGGCTGTGGCGCCCAGCCCCTTCGCTGGTTCGGCCCGCATCACCACCGGCGCTGCCAGTTCCCGCTACGCCGGGTCGATGCTGCTCTATCCCTACCTGCACCGCGTCGGGACCGAGTTGGTCTTCGCCACCCTGTCCGGTGGCCCGGCCCGGCGCTACGACGACATGGCGGTGCTCACCACCGCCACCCTCGGCTTCGCCCTCGGCATCGACACGGTGGAGGGGGCCAAGCACCTGCGGCGGGGAGAGGCCGGCGCCGTGGTCGGGTTGGCCATGACCCCGGAGCTGGCCACGTTGCGGGGCCGGCTGGGGGCGTTGGCTGATGACTGTGACCCCCTGGCCCTCCAGCGCACGTTCGCCACCGGGATGCTCGCCGCTGACCCTTGTGATGACCCGGTGTACTTCGTCGACGACCACTTCGTGGCCTACTCGGGGGCCAAGCCGGTGGCCAAGGGGTGGAACACCAAGCGCCGCCATGCCCAGCCCGGCCGGGCCGACACGCTGGTGACCGACGCCCGGGGGCGGGCGGTGGTCTTCGCCTCCGGGGAGCCGACCGGGCTGGTCACCAGCCTGCCCGGCGTGCTGGGCCAGCTCCGGGAGGTGATCGGACCCGATGCGAAGGTCCTGCTCGGCTTCGACCGGGGTGGGGCCTACCCAGCGACCTTCGCCGCCTGCCGATCTGCCGGGGCGCACTGGGTGACCTACCGGCGGGCCCCGCTGGTGAGCGTGGGAACAGCACCGAAGCGGTCGTGGACGGTGCGTGACGGGCGGCGGGTCACAGTGGTGCTGGCTGATGAGACCGTCGAGCTGGCCGGCTATGGCCCTGTCCGCCAGCTCAGCCTGTTCGAGGCCGGCGTGGTGGTCTTGCAGGTACTGACCAGCGACACCACTGCCACCGGTGCATCGCTGCTGTGGTGGTTGCGTGCTCGCTGGCGGATCGAGAACGTGTTCAAGTACGCGGTCGAGCACAACGGCATCGACAGCCTGGCCGACTACCGGATGGACATCGCCACCGACGAGCGCCTGGTCAAGAACCCGGCCCGGGCGCTGGCCCGAGCGGCAAGGGCCACGGCCGAGGCCACCCTTGCCGAGGCAGAACGGGCGCTGGCCCAGCTCCCTGGTGGTCCCGGCACCGTGGCGGAGATGAACGCTGCGCTCCCGGGCCTGCAGCACCGCATCACTGAGGCCGCCACCGCAGCGCGGGGGGCGAAGGCCGACCTGGCGGTTGTGCCGGCCAAAGTCCTCGCCACCGAGTTGGACCCCGCCGCCTTGCGGGCACGGCCTCGTCTCGCCCGCCGGGGCCTACAGATGGTCCTGCGGCTGCTCGCCTTCAACGCCGAGGCGTGGCTGGCGGAGCACTTCAACGCCTACCTGGTCGACCCGAACGAGTACCGGGCGATCTTGCGACACCTCCTGCACCTCGGTGGGCAGGTCGACTACTCGGCCAACGGGATCGTCGTCACCCTGGACCGCCCGGACAGCCCACGGGTGGCCAGGGCTCTGGAACTGCTGGCCGAGGAGCTCAATGCCACGCCGGCGTGCCTTCCCGGGGACCGGCGCCAGCTCGCCTATCGGGTAGCGGAGGCATCGTGAGTTTCAACAGTTGCGCAACCCCTGCATGCGGAGGTCTGAGGCTGGGCCAGAGACCGTCCACGGTGACCTCGTTCCCGAACGCGATGTCCTGCACCGTGACGGTGCCGAGGTCCTCGATCCTGTCTGCAACGCGGCGGAGTAGGGCTGCACAGTCTCCCTGTCCCGGCCTTCAGGGGTGCTCTGTGAGAAGTGGTGAATCTGAGGCATCCGCTTCACGGCCCTTGACAAGCCTGCCATCGTTCCCCGCGCACGCCTGGGAGGATCCGAGTGCGTCGGACATAGCACCTTGCCCGGACGTGTCCCAGAACGACAGCCATGCGAAGCACCTTCGGGGCTCCCACAACGCCGGCCGTGGGTCACGGTTGAGGACCGTCTGGCCCGGCTCCCTGCTGGCGACCATGCGGAGAGCGCAGGCGCCCACAACGCCGCCGACCCCGGCTGCGACACCGACGCGACAATGCCGGTTGCCGAGCGGCAGGGCCAGGCGCCGGAATTTCTGAAACGACGACGCCGCGAAGTATGCGCTGGTCCGGAAAGACCCACACGATAATGCCGGTTGTTGTGCCACCTCCATTCGGGAGGCTCATCCGGAATCGCGCACTCTCGCGTGTCAGAGCGTTACCCGAACTCTTCCAGGGCAACGCCTGGATACCGGATGCTGCCGGCCCAGGCCCTTCGCCCTAGCGAGGGCCTGAACTGGTGAAGAAGGCGTTCCTTTTGCTCCGGGCGGAAGAAGCCGGAGCGCGGATCCAGCGACAGCCAGCACCGAGGCATGTCGGCACTATCCACGACGGATAGGGCGCTTTTCCTCCGCAGTGGGTCGCAGCGGAGGCGAGGCACGGGTGTCGCCCACCGGGCTTGCCAGCTGGCGTTCCAGAGCGGCGAACGCGTCGATGATCGCTCGGGCCTCGTATGCCCGGTTCCGTCGACCGACCGTGACCTGGCTCACAGCGCCGGCCGCCTCGAGGCGACGCATGGCCTCGTTCGTGGCCTGGAAGCTGTGGCCGATGAGCTCGGCAGCCCCTCTGACGGAGATGATGGGTGCACCGGGCAACGCGTTGAGGAGGCGCTCGACGGCTGACCCGGCCCGCACCCGGCCCAGGGCGGCGCGCCAGGCGTGCTCGATGTCATCGATCGTGCGTTCAAAGGCGAGGGCGTCGTCAACGGCACGCCGGCAGGCCCCGGCGAAGAATGAGATCCACCTGTTCAGACCATCATGGGCGGCGTCGGAGCCCGGCGTCCTGAGTACCGGGTGCCGACGAGGCCCTGGATGTAGGACGTAGACCACGTCGCCAGCACGAGCGAGACCGGCGGCAACATTCGAGGCGCCAGCCCCCGGCGGCGCAGGATCACACCGATGAGGGCGCGTCCGGTCCGGCCGTTAGAGTCCGTCGACCGTGATCGCGACACCCGCCGACATGGTGTCGACCGCCCAGGTCATGGCGTCGGATGTTGCCGAGGACCTCCTCCGCAGTGATGTCGCCCGGTGCATCCCCCATGGCCCGTGCCGCCTCGGCGCGCAGCAGCCGGAGGCCCTCGATAACCAAGCCCTCGATGTAGGACGAGGCCACCGACTCGGCGCGAAGCGAGGGCCGGGCGAGGGCCTCGGTATCGGCGAGCGCGACTGCGGACGCGTTCAGCCGGAGGATCGCCGCCTCGGCGTCGGCCACATCGGCGGCCACATCGCCGTCAAGCCGCAGGTGGCGCTTGGCCAGCCCGTCCGGGACGTACGCCTCGTACTCGCATCCTTGCCGGTCTCGGCGAGACATGCCGTCCAGGGACGACAGCCAGCGCCTCCGCACAACCCTGCTTACTTGCCTCCCTTGTGGGTGTACGGAAACTCCGGAATAGTCAACAACCACGCCGGCTCGGTGGGCAAGCCCTCGCACCACCCGGTCGAGAGCCTGGGGCGACAAAGACGTTCCGTCGGGCCGAACGAACAACGGATCGGCTCGTCGCGCTTTGAGGGCACGCCGTTCCTCACCAGGCCGGACGCGCTCGGCGAGCCAGTCGTCGATGACATCGATGGTGGTGCGGGGGAGGGGGACGTCTCGGGTCTTGCCGCCCTTGGCTCGGCCCACCCGCCAGATCGGACGTTCAGCCCGTCGGTCAAGCTCGCCGATGGTCACCCCGCACGCCTCCTCCGCCCGCGCTCCGGTGGTGGCAAGGAAGCGCAGGAGAGCGGCGTCCCGCGAGGGCCAGAACATGCGCTGACGAGAGTTCGGCTTCTCTCCAGCGGCGGACAGCATCCGCTCGACGTCCTCGGTGTCGGGAGCCTTCGGACGCCGCACGGGCTACTACACCGGCTTTGCTTCGACATGGGACGGCCCACGGCAAGTCGGGCCAAAGGCGACCGCCGGCCAAGTCGAGCGAACGCCCACGAGGAACAACCTCGTGTTTCAGGTTCCGCTTCCAGCAGAGGCCGGTCCCGCCCGCGTCGTCGGCGTACTTGGTCTTGCACTGCCCGACCACTCGGGAACCAGTCCGACTGTAGTCGCTATCGACTATGCGACTGAGTGGCCAGCGCCCGAACACGCAACCTCGTTCTGATGCGAAGGGCGCTGGCGGCGCTCACGACCCGTACGGGCCAGTTGGTCGTACTGCCTTACTCGAGGTCGCGCTGAGCGTTACCCAGGTGATCGCTCTGCAGGACTGGCTCAACTTAGTCTTAGCTCGATCGGGAGGACTTCCGTATTCCGGCGGGTCCTCCGCTACGGCGCCAGCGTGCAATCCTTGCGCGCCCGGTGCTGGCTGACGGCAGCCGGGTCGCACTGGCGCGCATGAGCGAGGCGGCCATCAATCACGCGGTCAGCGTGCGTGCCTCCGGGCTTTAGGCCCAACGGAAGGTGTTCCCTATCGCGCTAGAACTGAACCTACTTGGTCGAGTCTAGTTCAATTACGGATTCTGGCCAGCCAGGAGGTCGAGCGACATCGGTCGATTGTCGACCATGTTCCCGCAGGAGAACCATGAATTGTGCGTCGATAATCTTCTCGAAAGGTATAAAGTATGAATAGTACTCGCTGCTAGGAAGAAGATCATTGTAAAATAGGCTTCTTAGTGGAGCAGACATGTCGTGTTGCGGAGTCGACAGCACGATGCCGGTGAGTGGGTAGCCTTCGCTCAGAAAACTGAGCGATTCTCGGAGCACGGCGGCCGTTAGATCACCCAGCGTCTCAGTAGCAGACTCGCGCTTTGACATCACCATGAGCTCTATGAAGAGTGCCCACCCGTTCCTGCCAATCAGATCCTGTGTACTCACGTACCTGAGGAGTGCCTCACCATTCCCGTGGTCCCCCCGTGATGTTCTCACCCTCCAGTACAGCCGATCGGGAATCCTTCGATCGTCGAGAGACAGCGCCTCGATCGTCATCGGTGCTGTCGTAGTAGCTGTCGAGAGGAGAGCACTGCTAGCTGCCACAAATGGTGCGAGCGCGCCTGAGCTCGGCAGATGCCCCCGCAGATGCCCCGCCTTTCGCACGAGAGTGGTGATCACGTAGATTATGGAACTTGCTATGAGCGCCACGATGGATACACCGAGCGACCACCCGGACTGAGACGACGCGATTGCTAGAAGGACGCCAATAGTGATCGCGCCGAGATATATCTTGACCTCCGCCAACCGGGACATGGTCATGAGGCGCTACACACGGCGACAAAGGCCGATCCGGCGCACGCCATCGCTACAGCACCAACTCGCCCGAACTGAGCGATGTCAACATTTTGGCCCATACGCTCACACGCAATTCCTACTCCCCACCCTACAATGCCGCCAATACCACCCATGGAAGCGATGATGCTCGCGAGAGCGAAGAAGTCTCGCCCAGCCAAGACGCGCATCGCGCAGGTGGCAGAGATGCCGTGCGAGTGCCCCACCTCCTCCGCCGGGCGGTGATGCTGCCCGAGTCGTCGTTGCCCAGACCTCTGTCCGTCACGCCCTCCAGATTAGACCGCTCCAGGCAGGAAGGGCGCCCGGCGCCGGTTCCGAATGTGCGGTCGACCCCCCCCGCCCCCGCCCGCCTGGTCGGAGGCGGGATCTGCATGCCGCGCCATCTGCTGTTGCACTGATGACGAGTGGGATGGCGACCATGAGCGCCGGCCTTCATGCGATCCCGTGCTGTTGGCAGGTTCTCGTTGGTCTGCTGGCCGACATCTGGGCAAGCAAGCGAGACCGGCTGTCGTTTGCCACGCGCATGGGACCACCCTGAGGGCAGTTTTGCCACGGGCATGGGACCACCCCGGTGCCAGTCATGGGACCACCTCGGTATCCCCAACAGCCGGTCGGACACACGCTCGACTTGTACCCAACGTCAACCAGGCGAAGGGTGCCCATGGCTTTCAGGGAGGTATCGGTGTTCGAGATCAAAGAGGTGCTGCGGCTGTGGCTGCGGGGTGAGGGCTACCGAGGGATCGACCGCCTGAGCGGCGTCGACCGCAAGACGGTCCGCCGCTACGTGGAGGCCGCAGTCGTCGCCGGGCTCACCCGGGACAGCGGCGAGGAGCAGTTGACCGACGTGGTCATCGGCCTGGTGTGCGAAAAAGTCCGCCCCGCCCGTCCGGCCGGCCACGGGGCCGGCTGGGAGTCCCTCGTCCCCCACGAGGACGAGATCAAGGCGTGGCTCGCAAAGGGGCTGAAGCTCGTCAAGGTCCAGGACCTGCTGGCCCGCAAGGGTGTGGTCGTCGCCTACCGGACCCTCAACCGCTTCGCCGGCCAGCGCTGCGGGTTCGGGGAGGCAAAGACCACGGTGAGGGTCAACGACGGCGAGCCGGGATCAGAGCTTCAGGTCGACTTCACACGGCGGCGGTCCGTCCGGTTTCGGGCAGGAGGCCCAGGCGCCCGTAGTAGCGGACGGTGTCGGGGGTGATCCCCGCCCGACCGGCCAGCTCCGAGACGCTCAGGCCCATGCCTCCACCGTAAGGGTTGGAGTGCACTCCAAGTCAAGGGGTTGGCGGTACGCGCTGATCACCTCCCTGGCCCGGGACCGCCCCAGCTTGCCCCCGCGATACCGCTCGGCGATCTTGGCCCGCTCGTACTCGGCGATGACGCCCTGCGCGTCGGGTGAGCAGGCGGGCCTGCGGGTCGTCTTCGATGGCCGGGGCGTCGGCGAAGAGCACGGCAACGCCGCGGCGGGCCGGTTCGTCGAGGACGATGACCTGTGAGGCGTAGACCCGAGCCAGCTGGCGACGCACAGCGCAACGCAACGCAACGCAACGCACAAGGTGAGATCGACGAACTGTCGACGGCTACGAACTCCTTGCGGCTACGGACGTCGTGAGGATCGCAGATGGTGAGTTGTCGACAATCTGAGGGTCACACCAGCCACTCCCCGACAACTGTCGAACGTCCGCTCCTCCGATGAAGTTTTCGTTCCATTCATACGGAGAGGCCGGCACCCCCCGGAGTTCAGCCAAACTGAAGGGGTTTCAGGGGGAACCCAAGGGTCAATCGGTTCCAGGGCCGACGTGAGCCCTTGGGTTCGTGGGGACTGCGGGTGCCCGCGGCTGAGATCTGCGGGTAGGAGGCCACCGTCTCAGGGGTCCCCCCCTTGGCCGAGCCCGAGGACGAGCGTGCTCGGCGGGGATTTGTCCGGCGTGGGCGACTGGAGGCGAGGGTTCAATCCTCGGGACCTAGACCGTCCTCTGCCCCAGAAAGGGCTACGACGGGGTCATGACGGGTTCGATCTCGCCGATGCGCGGTTGGCCCGGGTCGATCCCGAGTGCGGCGAGGATCGGCATGAGGTGCTGGCCGAACGCCTCGAAGGTCTCCTGAGAGTCCCAAACGTCGAAGACGTGGATTCCATCGCCGACGTGGAAGCCCGCGTGGAAAGTGCGACCCGGTGGGTTGGCCTGGCCGATGGCGTCGAGCTGCTGGTGGACTGCTGCAAACTTCTCGGCTGACATGCCCTGGACGGCGAAGTAGATGCCAAACGCCATTGGTCTTCTCTCCCGTTCGGTCGCTGGTGGTGTCAACCGTCGGACGCAATTCCCTGACGCTGCCGTCACGGAATTCTCTCGCCCGGCGTGAGGCTGATGTCTACTCGATGGCGTCCGGAACCTGTCAAGCTCAATGAGACAACAAGTCAAGATTTCTTCTGTGCAGCCTCCTCGTCTTCGGCAGGTTTGGGCTTGTTGATCCAGGCGACGCCCGGGATGCGCGGCGGAGTGGGTGCCTTGTTCACGAAGCGCTCGGGATGGG
>JANMRJ010001198.1:0-2453 GCA_031370985.1 Acidimicrobiales bacterium | reverse complement strand
GGAGCGCTTCGAGACCAGTGACGGGTTGACCGTTCGTCGTGTCGTCGCGGCTGAGGTCGCCCGGTTCGATGGTCTTCTTGATGAGCATCACTGGTTGGGCCGCGGTCTGGTGGGTGAGACGGTCCGGCAGGTCGCAGTGATCGGCGGTGAGTGGGTGGCGTTGGTCGGGTGGGGATCCCCCGCGTTCCGGGCCGCAGCGCGGGACCGTTGGATTGGTTGGAGCCCTTCCCAGCGGGCCCGGCGGTTGCGGTTCGTCGCGAACAATCAACGGTTCTGTGTGCTGCCCTCAGGCAGGGCCCCGAACCTCGCGTCCGCGACGCTCGCGGCGGCGTTGCGGTCGTTGCCTGCTGATTGGGTGGCGATGTGGGGCCACCCTGTCGTGCTCGCGGAGACCTTCACCGACCCGGCCCGCCACGCTGGTGGCTGCTATCGGGCCGCAAACTTCTCAATGGTCGGTGCCACCGCGGGGTGGGGCCGGTCGAACGGCAGCTACGTGCACCACGGCAACCCCAAGGCGGTGTGGGTGCGCGAGCTTCGCCGCCACAGCCGCCAGATGCTGTCCGGCGTGTTCGATCATCCGGTGTTCACCGGGCACCCGAGGAGGGCACCGATCATCGATTGCAACCTGTTGGACTTCGATTCAGACGCCGGGCTGCTCGCCCGCCTGGACCGGCTACCCGAGCATCGCTCCGCACGGGGGATCCGCCACACGGTGTCGTCGATCATCGCGGTCGCAATCGTGGCGACGATGTCGGGAGCGAAGTCCTACCGTGGGATCGGCGAAGCTGCCGCGGACTTGCCCCAAGACGTCCTGAAGCGGCTCGGCTGCAAGTTCCACCCGGTCCGGCGCTGCTACATCGCCCCGTCGGAGAACACGCTCCGCACGACCCTTCAACGCGTCGACGGCGACGCGCTCGACACCGTCGTCGGCGCCTGGGTCACCGACCAGGACCTCACCGCCCGGCTCGCTGCTGCCGGCAACGACACGAACACCAACGCGGAGCTGGTCGGAGTCGCGGTCGACGGCAAGTGGCTGCGCGGCACCGGGGCCACCGGCGACACCCAGGTCAAGCTGTTCGCCGGGCTGCTCCACCACAACGGCGCAGTCATCGCCCAGACCCAGGTCCCCGATGGCACCACCGAGAACAACGCGTTCGTCCCGCTCCTTGACCAGATCGGCGACCTCGACGGCAAAGTCATCACCGCGGACGCTGCCCACACCAACGCGGAGAACGCCCGACACGTCGTCGATGACCACAACGGCCACTACTTGTTCGCGCTCAAAGGCAATCAGCCGACAGTCGAGTCCACCGTCAAGGCCCTCCCCGGAGGGTCCTTTTCCCCCTGAGCACACATCATCGAGCCGAGGTCACGGCCGCATCGACCACCGGGCTACCGCTTTCGCGCCCGCGCCACCGGACCTGTTCCCCCACGCGCAGCAGATCGTCCGGGTCTACCGCGAACGGTGCACCCTCGACGACGAACTGACCTCGACCGAGACTGCGTACTACCTCACCAGCCTTCCCACTGCCAAGGCAGGCTCCGCAGAGCTCGACCACCTCGTGCGAGGCCACTGGGGTATCGAGAACCGCGTCCACTACGTCCGCGACGTCACCTACGACGAAGACCGGTCACAGGCCTACACCGGCAACGGCCCACGCACCCTGGCGACCTGCCGCAACCTCGCTATCAGCGTGCTCCGGCTCGCCGGCCACACCAACATCGCCCGAGCACTCCGCCACATCGCACGCGACATCACCCGTGCCCTCACCATCCTCGGCCTATAGGCCCACGACTACCGCGCAACCCTGGCCCCTTGCCGAGCCCGTGGCCGTCGCCCTGGCCGAACACATCCGGTCGTGGCCACCCGATGGCAACGGTCTCATCTTCACCAGCCGGGAGCAGAAGCCGCTCAACCGCAACTACTTCAACTCCCACGTCTGGCGGCCGGCCCTGCTCGCTGCCCGTGTCCCGCCGGGTCGCAGCAACGGCCGTTTCTCGGATACCTCGCTTGGGTTACCGCCGACTCGCACTGTCCGCCCAAATCTATAGGGACGGAGCTACAACGACGCTCGGACTGCGAATTGGCCGGAGCTATCAACGACCGATCAACTTGCTTCTCGGGTTGACGCCCTTGTGATTTTGCGGGATGTCGTTGCGGGTCGCCACCGCCACCGGCAATGTGAGGCTCAGCGAGCCGCCCGAGAACCGGCGTACTCGGGCGGACAAGGCGCTCGGTAGCGCGCGGGCCGCTGACCGACGTGGCTGGTGCTCCCATGCACGAATTACGATTGCCGACGCTCGGGGCTCTCTGCGCATGGAACGGGTGGCGACGGGGTGCCAACCGCGCCCCGGATCCGACCTCCATGCAATGAGGCGCGGCGATGGGCCACCTTTGGCCCGCGGCAAGCAGGCACAGCGAGCAAGGACCAGCCCATGGACGACCTGGATCG
>JANMRJ010001189.1:0-7295 GCA_031370985.1 Acidimicrobiales bacterium | reverse complement strand
GCGAAGCTGGCCGACGTGTAGCTGTCGGTGAGGACGTCGCCGCTGACCCGGTTGTCGGACAGGGTGACGGTCGCCGCGGTCGTGCCGTCGTAGACCTTGTTGATCCCGGTCGCCGTCACGGTGAGGGCCCGGGCGGTGATGGCCTGGCTCACGGCGTTGCTTGTGCTTCCACTGAATCCGGGCGCTGTCGACGTAGCGTTGTACTCAGCGGTAATGCTATGAGGGCTGCCTGCAACCGAGAGCTTCGAGACCGAGCAGGCGGCCGTGTTGCCGGTCAGCGTGACGCTCGAACAGGTCGCAATTGTCGTGCCGTTGTCCTTGAACGTGACGGTTCCAATGCCGCTCGGATCGCCGGCGGCCGAGGTCACCGTCGCGGTGAAAGTAATCGAGGTGCCGTACGTGCTGGTTGTGGTTCCGGCCGTCCGAGCCAGGCTCGTGGAGGTGGTGCGTCTTGCGAAGAAGTTGTTACCCGTCGACGTAGCGCCGGCGGCAACGAAGATTCCGGTCAGCGGCTTCGCACTGGTCGCCGCATATCCTGAGGGCAATGTGTAGTCGACGCTGTACGTGCCCGCACCAAGGCTGCCGAAGGAGTAGGCCCCGTTGACATCTGTGGTGGTCGATCCGGAACTTGTGCCCGACAAAGTCACGCCGATGCCAGTGCCGAGCGCGGTATCACCGGCCGTGAAGGTGCCACTGCCATCCGCATCGTTGTACAGCGTGCCCGAGACTGTCGCTGTCGCGCCCCGAGAAAGGAACGCGTTGTTCGAGCTGTACTGACTCGTCGTGTTGCTGTCGAAGACGACCCTGAGCTGGTCGTTGCTCACCTTCGTCGTAGTCGAATGGTCGGTCCCTACCGCCACAGTCTCATTGATGGCGTTCGTTGACGTGTAACCCGTGGGTAGAGTCGGCGTACGAACGACGAAGTACGTGTTGCTCTTGGCGAGGCCGGCCGTGATTGCCCATTCGCCCGTTGAGGGCGTGACGAGGGCAGACCCAACCTGTGGATCGTTCGCGTCAAGCGATCCCGTCACGAGACCAGGGCCATCTTTGAAAACCTTGATCTCGACTCCGGCGAGTCCTGGCTCGCCAGTGTCGATGGCGCCGTTGCCGTTCAAGTCGTCGTACGCGGTCCCCGCGATTGACGGGGTAAAGACGGTAGTTGTAACCGCACTTTGGTTATTGACCGTATTCGAGTCGGTCTCCGCGCTGAAGATGCGTGCGTTGTTGGTGAAGGCGAAGGTGTTAGTGTCGCTGGAGTCGACGGTAACCTGGTAGGTCTTAACCGTTGCCGCTGCTCCGGCCGTAATGCCGCCGACCAACCAAGAAATCTGCCGGCTGATCGAGTCGTACGTACATGTGCCGGAGCAACTTCCCGGTACGTATGTGACGCCGCTGGGTAGGACGTCCGTCAGCTGGGTCCCCGTTGCATTGCTCGGGCCAGCATTCTGATAGGAGAGCGTGTAGGTCAACGTCTGGCCCGGGCTGACCGACGTCAGGGCCGTCTTCGTAACCGAGAGGTCGACCGTGCCGACGGCCGCGGCCGGCTTGGCGAAGCTGACGGTCCCGATCCCATTCCCACCCGTGATAGCAAGCGAATTGCCGGTGAACTGATGAGCCCCGGACAGCAACGTCGTGAAGAAGTCGATCTCGCCAGCGTTGGCGTCGTTGATCGTGACCGTGAAGGTATAGGTCCAGGTCGTCCCGCCGGATCCATTCGAACTGCTCGCGAATGTAACGCCGCTTGTCGGAACGCCCCCGCTGATCGTGATACCGGAGATGTTCGCCGACTTGGTCCAGTTGACCAGCCCGCCGAGCCCTTGGGTCTTGCCATTCGCGTGATCGATGTTCAGCGTGAACGTTCTAGAGTTCCCCGATTGACCCGCCGCGAAGAACAACCGCAGTGGGACGGCCTGCAGTTCCCCCCACCCGCTCGGGTTGGTCGTCTGCCACGGACATGGGGCCGGGGAGACGCATGGCGGGTTTTCCTGTACCTGGAGCTGTCCGGACAACTGCGCAGCCGCGACATACGGCCCAACAAATGGTCCCCCGCTCCCAACCGGCGCCGCGCCGGCAGGCTTGATCGACGTCGTGGACGTATCCGCAATCGCGCGAGACAGATTCAGCCGGCCGTTCCCCGTCTGATCGACCGTCCCGGCCGCGTCCGCGGACTCCGCCAGGCGATTGACGACAACGCCGTTCGAAACAGACGGATCCACGGCCCGCAGGAGCGCCGCGGCGCCCGCGACCTCGGCCGCCGAGGCCGACGTGCCCGTGACGGAGATGGTGCCGCCGCCCGGGACGAGCGTCAGAATGTTCGTCCCGGGGGCGGCAAGGAACGTGTCCGCGCCGTAGTTCGACGACGCGTTAAGCGTGTCGGTCTGGTCGGTGTTGGAGACGCCGATGACGCCCGCGTCGCCGGCCGGGAACGCCGGCGTGGATGAGCCATCGTTGCCGGTGGCCCCGACGAGGACGACACCCTTCGACCACGCGTAGTCGACGGCGGACTGCAGGGCGGACGAATAGCCCGAGGCGGAGAACGCCATCAAGGCGACGTCGGCACCGTGGTCGGCCGCCCAGACGAGGCCTTCGATCACGTCGCTGTCGCGGCCGAGGCCCGCGGCGTCGAGGACGGTGACCGGCATGATCTTGACGCCGGCGTAGCCGACCCCGGCGATCCCGATCCCGTTGTTCGTGCCCGCGGCGATGATCCCGGCCATCGCGGTGCCGTGGCCGTTGGGGTCGGTCGTCGCGGACGTGCCGAGAAGCGACGTCCCGGCGACGAGCTTGCCGGCGAGGTCGGCCTGGCTGCCATCGACGCCCGTATCGAGGACGGCCACGACGGCCGTGCCTGCGGGAACGATCGAACCGTAGACCTGGTCCCACCCGATCTTCGGGAGCGACCACTGGTCGGCGTACGAGGTGTCGTCCGGAGTCGCCTCGGCGGCGCGACTGCGGTCGAGCTCGACGGACGAGACGCTTGCGTCGGCGCGAAGCGCGGCAACCCCGGCGTCGCCGGCCGAGATCGCATGCATCCGGAGCACGGCGATCGAGTCGAGGTCGGTCGCGCCGGCAGCGGCGATCGCGTCGAGCTGCTGCGCGCTCGATGTGCCGGCAACGAAGGTGACGATGTAGGGGGCGATGTTGGTATCGGCCGCCGGGGTCGGGGCGGTCGTCGGGTCAGGGGTCGGGGTGGGAGCCGGGGTCGGGGCCGGCGTCGCGGTCGGGTCGGCCGACGGTGTCGCGGTCGGGTCGGCCGACGGTGTCGCCGACGGGTCGGCCGACGGTGTCGCCGACGGGTCGGCCGACGGTGTCGCGGACGGATCGGCCGACGGCGCGGGGGGCGTGCTTGCGCTCGGTGCCGCGGATGGATCGGCAGCCATCGTGCCCACAGGCGCCGCCATCGAGAAGATCAGCAGTGCGATCTGCAGTCCGATCAGGACACGGCGGAGACGCAAAAAACGCCGCTGGGCGGCCGAAGACCCGAACATCGATAAGACTCCCCTGCCCCGGCTCGCCGACCCCTCGTCGAACCAGGTGCGCGCGCTCTGTGATGGCCACAAGCCATCGGATGAAGACCACCGGCCATACGACCGGCCACAAGTACGGTCCCATACGGGACTCGCTGACGGTACCGATCGCAACCTTCGGGCAACAGTCCTAACTACCCACGGGCTCGCTTATCCGGTGCTTCCTGTCAACGATCGCGCGAGAAGCGCGATCTCGCAGCAGGACGATGAGGGTAGGACCCAACCGTCACGCCACCATCTCGCAAACACCGTCGAGCGTGCGATTCGTTGCCTTGATGCTCCACCGCGGTCCCCTGCGTCGAATAAGTGGCAGCGAAGTCCGTCGTCGGACGATGGGATCGTGGACCTCCATCCGTCGGTCGCCGACCGGCTCGCACGTCTTGCGCCGGATCAGCGCGCGGCCGCGACCGCGTCGCCGGGCCCGATCCTGTGCGTCGCGCCCGCGGGCTCGGGCAAGACGACGACGCTCGTCGCGAGGATTGCCTGGCTGATCGCCTCCGGGGTCGCCCGACCGGACGGCATCGCCGCGATCACGTTCAACAAGCGCGCCGCGGACGAGCTCGGGCAGCGGCTGGCCACGGCCCTGGCGCCGCTCGGGGTCGATGACGGCGCCGTCCGGGTCCGGACCTTCCACGCCCTCGGGCTGGAGATCCTGCGCGATGCGGGCCGCCCGGTGTCACCGCTTCTCGACCGGATCGCGGTCCTCCGCCGGATCGCGCCCGAGATGGGACCGCCCGGCTGGCGACGGCTCGACACGGCGTTCTCGAAGCTGAAGCTCGACATCGGCGCGACGGTCGAGGACGTGGTCGCCGACCCGGAACCCGGCCCGATCGCCCGAGCCTTCCTCGCCTACGAAGCTGAGATCGCGAGCGAGGGCGGCCTCGACTTCGACGACCTCGTGGCCCGCAGCCTGCGCCTGCTCGAAGCCGACGGCGCGGTCCTCGCCCGGTGGCGTGGTCGCTGTGCCCAGCTGCTCGTCGACGAGGCCCAGGACCTCGACCGGGCTCAGCTCCGGCTGGCTCTGCTGCTGGCGGCGCCGGCCAATCGGATCTTCCTCGTCGGAGACGACGACCAGTCGATCTACGGCTGGCGCCTGGCCGATGTGCGACGGGTCCTCGCCCTCGCCGACGACCTCGAAGGCCTGCGCCGGGTCGACCTGATCGTGAACTACCGCTGTCCGGCGACGGTCGTCCGGCGGGCGGTCCGGCTGGTCGAGCACAACGCCGAGCGGTTCGCGAAGACGATCGAGGCACGGGCGGACGCACCGGGTCCGATCATCCTCGCGGCCGATGCCGCCGACGATGCCGTCCGGGTCGGCCGGCTGCTCGCCGGCTGGTTTCCCGAAGGGCCGGAGGTCGCGGACCCGACCGCCGGCGGCGACGCGCCGTCGATGGCGATCCTGGCCAGGACGAACCGCGAGCTCCTGCCCGCGATCGCGGCGGCCCTCGATCGGGGCGTTCCATTCCGGCCGCCGCCGATCGAGCTGCTTGTCGGGCTGCCGCTCGTCGATGCGTGCCTGGACGAGGCGGATCGAGAGCGTCCGGACCTGCCGCTGCCGGCCCGGATCGAGGCTGTCCGCGCGCGCTGGGCCGCGCGACCGCTGGATCCGGATGCGGATCCCGACGCACCCCGGCCGGCCGACATCGCCGGCGCGGTCGTGGGTTGGGCGGCGCCCTTCCGCGAGCTCGACGATCTGCGATCCGCGATCGCGGCGCGCCGGGAGGCGCTGGCTCGCCTCTGCCGCGAGGACGCACCGCTGACGTTCGCCACGGCTCACGCGACGAAGGGGCTCGAATTCGACCACGTCGCCGTCATCGGGATGGAACGGCATCGCTTCCCGAGCGCGCGTTCGCTGGCCGACGCGCCCGATCCCGCGCGGGCGCTCGAGGAGGAACGTCGCCTCGCGTATGTCGCCTGGACCCGCGCTCGGCAGTCCCTCACCTTGGTCTATGACCCAGGGGCCCCGTCGTCGTTCCTGCTCGAGGCCTTCAGTCCGGACGAGCTCGGCGTCGAAATGAGCGACGCGCATCGCTAGACTGACCGCCATGACCGACGACGCCGCGCGGCCCGACTTCCCGCCCGATGGACGCGTGCCGATCCTGCGCGGTGAGCGGACCTACCTGCGGCCGGCCGAGCGGATCGACATTCCCATGTTCGTGCAGTGGTTCACGGACCTGCGAACGACCCGGACGCTGCTGTTCTTCGCGCCGATGAGCACGGTTTCCGAGGAAGCCTGGTTCACCCAGATGGCGGAGCACCACGGCAGGGACCGCTGGCACTTCGTCATCTGCCGGCTCGAGGACGACCGCCCGGTCGGCGGGATCGACCTTCACGACGTTGACGCCCGAAATGGCAGCGCGAGCTTCGGGATCGCGATCGGCGATCCGGCCGACACCGGCCAGGGCTATGGCTCCGACGCCCTGCGGACGCTGCTCGGCTTCGGCTTCGGCCAGCTCCGACTCGAACGGATCGAGCTCGAGGTCTACGACTTCAATGACCCGGCGCGACGAATGTACGAGCGGGTCGGCTTCCGGCACGAAGGGACCTCGCGCCACGCGCTGTACACCGACGGTGCCTTCCATGACGTCCACCGGATGGCGATCCTGCGCGACGAGTGGGCTGGCGGCGCATCGTCCGACGAACCACCGACCGCCTGACTCAGGCGGCTCCGCTGTCGCGCTTGTTGAGCTGCTTGATCAGCCGATCGATCGCCTCGAGGAACGGCTCGGTCACCTCGGGCGGGAGCGCGTCGCGAATGGAATCCTTCGGACCGTACGCGGCTCGCGCGCGAAGCGCGACTTGGCGGAGGAAGCGTGGCTCGTCGTCGCGCAGCCGGTCGGGCATGCCTTCGAAATAGCGCAGCCAGCGGGTTGCGCCTACCATCTCGGCGGCGGCGACCATCCGATCGGCCTGACGGCCGGCGATCAGCCCCGCCTCATCGACGGCAGGCAACTCGTGCCGGGCCGGGCCGCGCCGGTCGAGCGTCGACCGCGACCCCGTGTCGCGCCGGCCGATGTCCCGCCGACCCGTCTCCGGATCAGGCATCCGGGCCGGAGACGAGGAGCGGCAGGCGCTTCCGCTCGGAGCCGTTGACGAGGATCCGGAACGAGTAGTCGCCGGGTGCGTTGAAGGTCAGATTCCACAGGTCGATCGAGAAGGTCAGCACGGTGTCGCGGCCGTCGGTGTGGCCGCGCGCCTGGAGGTTGCCCGTCGCGCCGGCAACCTCGCCGCCGTCGGGATCGAGCAGGACGAACCGGACCTCGTGCTCGCGGTCGACCTCCGGGGCGGTCACGAGCAGGCCGAGGACCATCGCGAGGTGCGGGTGGCGGAGCGGGAACGTCCGGCCGCCGATCCGCGACACGCCGCCGCCGAGGACGTGGAACTTCTGACCGGGCTGCGTCTCGGCGGCGTCGGCGAGGAAGGCGTACTCGATGTCGGGCATGACGGCCATCCTACCGGGTCGGGCTGCACGGCCGGTTGCCGCGCGGGCGCGATCCCAGGTCGCTCCGCTTCACGCCCCAGGAGCACATGCGACAGGCTCGTCACGAGCTGTGGCTCCCGCGGGCCGGATTCGGTCGGTTTCCGTCGGTCCGGGCTCGTGGGGCGGGACAACCGTGCCGTTGGAGCCCGATCTCCGGCTCAGCTCGTCGGATGTGCTCACGCGACGAGAATCCCACCGGGCCGAGAGCGCCCTCAGCGTGTTGAGGCGGCCGCTGCGCGTTTCCGGCTGGGAGCGATCTTGACCGCCGGCCCATGCCCGTTCTGGCC
>JANMRJ010000276.1:0-11805 GCA_031370985.1 Acidimicrobiales bacterium | reverse complement strand
GCACCGCCTCGATGCCCTGCGCCCCGGTCGACGCCTGCACGACCCGGAAACCCTCTTGGCGCAGGTACAGCTCGACCAGGTCGGCGATGTTCTGGTCGTCCTCCACCACCACGACGGTTGCCTCGGTCATCTCACCCTCATCGTCGCACGCCGGGCCGGCGAAGATTCGCCCTTGCGCGACAGTGAAAGGGGCTGATATACCATACCAATGGCGAGGCGGATGACGATCCCGGCAGTGCTGGCAGCGGTGGCTCTCCTCGTGGCCGGCGCCTGCTCTCCGAGCGCCGCTGACAAGGGCAGCGGCGTCCCCTCCGCGACGGTCGCCACCGAGCCACCCCGCACGACAACGACCAACCCGTACACGATGCCGGCGGTGATCGACGTGGCGTATGTGAGCCGGGTGCTGGCGGGGTTGGATGCGGCGGTAGGCGACGTTGTACGAATTATCCTCCGTACTCGCACAATCCCGCGCGAGGCGTACGACCGGCTCCGCTCCCTTTACGGAACGGACCGTAAGCTTCAGTTTGCAATAGATGCCTTTCAGGAAGACATGGGTCGGAACTTTTTCGGCTACAAGGTGGACCCAGGAAACAGGGTAACCACTGTCACGCAACTATTGAGCGTACGTGAAGCCTGCGTGTTCGCACGCATTAGCCGGGACTATTCGACCGTGAGCCCCGATCCACTGACAGCGGACATCCAGTGGGTCGCCCTTAGGCCGCTGGACGCGTCGCGCGACCCGAATAAGTACAACGTTACCTCGTGGGCCTATATCTACGAGGGGTTTCCACCCAGCCGTACCCAGCCACCAGACCCATGCAGCGCGTAGCCCGCCTTCTACTTTCGGCATCTATCCTGGCTCTCGGTGTCTCATTGTGGATTTCACCTGCAGCCAGTGCAGAGGAACTGCCAGAGTGCAGCACGACCGGGTCTGGTACACGAACGATTCTAAGCACCTGCCCACCTAGACCGGGGTCGAATGGAACAACGCTAACGCCGGTCTCGACCTCCGGAGGCCGCGCGAGCGGCTCCGCACCGGCACGGCGATACGTACCGTACAACCGGCTGAGTACCGGTCCCGACGGGCAACCCTGCGTCACCACTGCGTATGCCGAGGAGGGAGCGCCGCAGATTGGGGCGGTGCCAGATGACAGCGCCAACCACATCGAGGGCGCCGGTGGCTACAGCAACCTCTTCTATGACTACCCGCCCTGTCCCGAGCAACCCCGAGCGCCGGGGCAGCTGGCGCCTGTGGAGACGAGAGCAATGGTGGCCGCTCGGGCGTGGGAGAACCTGACCACGCTTCCTAAGCCAAATCCGTATATCGCCCCCGGTAGAGCCCTCACTGGCAAGACGGCATACGTCGAGACGCGTGGTGAACTCCTCCGTAACTACCTAATCGACAGCACGCGCGGCCCCCTGACGATTTCGGCCGCCGGGACATATTTTGTCGACTGGGGCGACGGGCACACGAGTGGCCCGTACAGCATCGAAGGCCGAGCGTGGCCCGATGGGCAGATAACCCACGAGTACATCAACATCGGGACCTATAACGTCGTAGTCACTGAGAAATGGACGGCGAGATGGTCACTGGATGGCGCGAGCGGCGTGTTGCGAACCCTCCAGAGCACCGGCCGGATCAGCAACTTCCCGGTGGAACAGTTGCAGGCGGTCATCGTCCGGTAGGGAGGTCTCCGCCGCCCTACCGCCCCGGCCGCGCCCCGGCCCGCCCCGCCGGCATCCCAGCCGGCAATCACCGGTGAGAGTGGGCGATTCGGTGCGGCCTGATAGCGCGAATCGCCCACACTGAACCGCACTGAACCGCCGGCCGCTTCTCCCGTCCATGGGCGCCGGCCAACCACCGAGGTGCGACAACTACGCTTTCCGCCAATGGGAACCGTGCTTGACCGTATCGTCGCCGCCCACCGGGAAGCGGCGGCGGCCGACCCCCGGGACCTCGGCCAGCTCAAGGAGCAGGCGTTGGCCGCCCCGCCGGCCCGCAAGTTCCGGAAGGGCCTCGGGCACTACGGCATCACGGTGATCGCCGAGATCAAGCGCCGCTCGCCGTCCAAGGGCGACCTGGCGCCGGCCCTCAACCCCGCCACGCTGGCCAAGGCCTACGAGGAGGCCGGCGCCTCCGCCATCTCGGTGCTCACCGACACCGAGTTTTTCGGCGGCTCGACCGAGGATCTGATCGCGGCAAGGGCGGCGGTCAGCATCCCGGTCCTGCGCAAGGACTTCACCGTCGATGAGCGCGACATCTGCGATGCGCGGATCATGGGCGCCGACGCCGTCCTGCTCATCGCCGCTGCCCTCACCGACATCGAGATGAAGCGCTTCCACGCGCTGGCGGTGGAGCTCGGCATGGCCGCGCTCGTCGAGGTGCACGACTCGGCCGACATCGCCAAAGCCGTGCTGATCCACGCCGACCTGGTGGGCGTCAACCAGCGGGACCTCCGCACGTTCGACATCGACCGCACCATCGCGGCCAAGCTGTCGCGCACCATCCCGAGCGGCGTGGTGAAGGTGGCCGAGTCGGGCATCGACAACGCCGAGGATCTGGTCCGCCTGCGCGACGCCGGCTATGCCGCCGCCCTCGTCGGCGAGCACCTGGTGACCGCTGCGGACCCGGGGGAGGCGCTCCGGAAGTTGAGAGGAGTGGCGTGACCACGATCGACCGCTGGACCCTGCCCGCCGACCGGGTCCCCGAGGCGTGGTTCAACGTCGTCCCCCACCTCCCGAGTCCGCTCCAGCCGCCGCTGCACCCCGGCACCCACCAGCCCATCGGCCCCGACGACCTCGCTCCGCTGTTCCCGATGGCCCTGATCGGTCAGGAGGTGACGACCGCGCCGTGGGTCGACGTGCCCGGGGAGGTGCTCGACATCCTCCGGACCTGGCGCCCCACGCCCCTCGTGCGAGCTCGCCGGCTGGAGCAGGCGCTCGGCACGCCGGCCCGCATCTATTTCAAGGACGAGTCGGTGTCGCCGGCCGGCTCCCACAAGCCGAACACTGCGGTGCCCCAGGCCTTCTACAACAAACAAGAGGGCGTCGCCCGGCTGGCCACGGAGACCGGCGCCGGCCAGTGGGGGAGCGCGCTGTCCCTGGCCTGCGCGCTCTTCGGCATGGAGTGCAAGGTGTACATGGTGCGGTCGTCGTTCGAGCAGAAGCCGTACCGGCGCATCATGATCGAGACGTGGGGCGGCACGGTCGAACCCTCGCCGGTCGACGACCCCACCCACACCGGCTCCCTCGGCACCGCTATCAGCGACGCGGTTCGCGACGCCGCCAGCCGCCAGGACACCCACTACGCCCTCGGCTCGGTGCTCAACCACGTCCTGCTCCACCAGACGGTGATTGGCCTCGAAGCCAAGGAGCAGCTGACCCTCGCCGGCGAGGACCTGCCCGATGTCGTCATCGGGAGCTGCGGCGGCGGCTCCAACCTTGCTGGTATCGCCCTGCCGTTCGTTCCCGATGCCGGCGTGCGGCTGATGGCCGTCGAACCGTCGTCGTGCCCGACGCTGACCTCAGGGCGGTTCGAGTACGACTTCGGCGACACCGCCGGCATGACCCCGCTGCTGGCCATGTACACCCTCGGCCACGACTTCGTGCCGCCGACGATCCACGCCGGCGGGCTGCGGTATCACGGCGACGCCCCGATCATCTCGAACCTGGTCCAGGCCGGGCGCATGGAAGCGGTGGCCTACCCTCAGGGCAAGGTGTTCGAGGCCGCGGTCCAGTTCGCCCGCACCCAGGGCACCATCCCGGCCCCGGAGACGGCGCATGCCATCCGGGCTGCGGTTGACGAGGCCCTGCTGGCCAAGGAGGAGGGCGTCGAGCGGGTCATCCTGTTCTCCTACTCCGGCCACGGCTTGCTCGACCTGGCCTCCTACGATGACTTCCTGAACGACCGCCTGGACGGGTGAGGCCGGTCGGCCACCGGCTGACCAGCCTGGGGTTGCGCCCTCGCCATGTTCGACTGCGGGCGTCTCCCGGGCAGGCGGAAGGCGAGCCCGGGCGCCAACCCCAGATTCGACTGGCCAGGATCGCCACCGCCACCAGCGAGTCGGCCCGGTCGACCGGAGTCGGGGGCATGGGCGGGCAATCCAGGCGCCAGCCGGTAGCGTCGGGGGGTGTTCGTCAAGATCTGTGGCACGACCAGCGAGGCCGATGGCCTGCTGGCCGTGGCCATGGGGGCCGACGCCGTCGGGTTCGTGTTCGCGCCGTCGCCCCGGCAGATCGCGCCGGGGATCGCGTCGGACATCGTCAAGCGGCTGCCGTCGGAGATCATGACCGTCGGCGTGTTCCGCGACGAAGCGCCGGCACGGGTCGTGGAGATCGTCAACACCCTCGGCCTGCGGGCCGCCCAGCTCCACGGCCACGAGACGGCCGACGAGGCCCGCTGGGTGCGCGAGCGGGTGCCGTTCCTGATCCAGGCCTTCCCCGCCGGCGCGCCGGCGGTGACCCGCGCTGCCGACTACGGCGCCGACGTGATCCTCCTCGACGCCCCTCGGCCCGGCTCCGGGCAGATCTTCGACTGGACGCTCGCCGAGGTACCGGTCGGGCTGCGGCTGATGCTCGCCGGCGGGCTCACGCCGGACAACGTGGCCGAGGCCATCGCCCGCGTCCACCCCTGGGGGGTCGACGTGGCCAGCGGGGTCGAGACATCGCCCGGCGTGAAGGACCCGGTGAAGGTGCGCGCGTTTCTCAAAGCGGCCAAGGCTACCGAGGAGCCAGAGTACGAGCCGACGGCAACCGCCCCATTCGACCAGGACGACAGCTACTAGATGACCTCACTGATGGGCCTGCCCTCCGCCGACGGCCGCTTCGGCGAGTTCGGCGGGCGGTTCCTTCCGGAGTCGCTGATCCCGGCGTGCGCCGAGCTCGAGGCCGCGTTCACCGAGGCGTGGGCCGACCCGGCGTTCCATGCCGAGTACGAGTCGGTACTGCATCACTACGGTGGCCGGCCCACGCCGGTCACCGAGTGCCGAAACCTCTCGGCCCAGCTCGGCGTGCGGGTGCTGCTGAAGCGCGAAGATCTGGCCCACACCGGGTCGCACAAGATCAACAACGTCATCGGCCAGGCCCTCCTGGCCCGGCGCATGGGCAAGACCCGCCTCATCGCCGAGACCGGCGCCGGCCAGCACGGGGTGGCCACCGCCACCGCCGCCGCGCTGTTCGGATTCGAGTGCCGGATCTACATGGGCGAGGTCGATACCGCCCGGCAGGCCCTCAACGTGTTCCGCATGGAGCTGCTCGGCGCCGAGGTCGTGCCGGTGTCCTCGGGCAGCCGGACGCTCAAGGACGCCATCAACGAGACGCTCCGAGAATGGGTGGCCACGGTCGGGGCGACCCACTATTGCCTCGGATCGGTCATGGGACCGCACCCGTACCCGTGGATGGTGCGGGAGTTCCAGCGCATTGTGGGGACCGAGGCCCAGGCTCAGTGCCGGGACGTGCTGGGTGGCGCCGACCCCGACGTGGTTGTCGCCTGTGTGGGCGGCGGGTCGAACGCAGCGGGCACCTTCGCCGGCTTCGTTGACACCGGCGCCCGGCTGGTCGGTGTCGAGCCCGCCGGCGGGGCCGCCATCGGCCGGGGCATCCCCGGCGTGGTCCACGGCAGCAAGTCGTACCTGCTCCAGGACGAGCACGGGCAGGTCTCGGAGGCCCACTCGTTGTCCGCCGGCCTCGACTACCCCGGCGTCGGGCCCGAGCACGCGCATCTGGCCGCCACCGGCCGGGTGACCTACGTCGCCGCAGATGACGCCGAGGTGCTCGACGCCTTCAGCCTGCTGGCCCGCACCGAGGGCATCATCCCGGCGCTGGAGCCGGCGCATGCCCTGGCCTGGGTGATCCGGGCCGCCGGCACCGACGAGCTGCCGGCGGGCTGCACGGTCATGATCACGCTGTCGGGGCGGGGCGACAAGGACGTGGCCCAAGTGGCGGAGATGATGTCCCGCCGGTGACGGAACCGGGGGTGATTTCGAGGAATTGTCACCCTGGCAGTACTGGCGGCGCTACTCTATGCTGGCAACATACACTGGCAGAGAGTGAGTCCGGCGGTGTCACATGACTTCGAGAGCGATGTTGCTCATCCGAGAGCCCTCCTCGCGCCATGCCTGCTGTTGCTGCTCGCCGAAGCGCACGGTCACGGCTACGAGCTCATGGAGCGGCTGAAGCCGCTCGGGTTCGACTGGGGCGGCCCCGGTCCGATCTACCGCGAGCTGCGTTCCTTGGAGAACGCCGGCCTCGTCGCCTCGGCCTGGTCGGCGCCGCGGGCCGGGCCGGTGCCTCGCGTGTACGAGCTCACCGACGAGGGACGGAAGTCGCTCGACCGCTGCGCCGGCAACGTCGTCGAGCTCAGCGGGCTGCTCAACCAGTTCCTGGGGCGCCACCGGGCCGTCTGATCGCCGACGCGGGCCATCTGATCGGCAAGACTGGCGGGGTGACCGGCACCATCGAGACCGTCCTGGGCGCCCGGCGCGCTGCGGGGCGCAAGCTCCTCGTGCCCTATGTGACCGGCGGCCTCGGGCCCGACTGGGTGCGGGTGGTCGAGGCGGTGGCCGCGGCCGGCGCCGACGCCGTCGAGATCGGGATCCCCTTCAGCGATCCCGTCATGGACGGCCCGATCATCCAGGAGGCGTCCCAGCAGGCACTCGCGGCCGGCGCCACGCCGGCGTCGATCCTGGCCGAACTGGCCCGGGTCGATGTCGACATTCCGTTGGTCGTCATGACCTACTACAACATCGTGTTCCGGGCCGGGCACCGCCGCTTCGCTCGCTCGCTGGCCGACCAGGGCATCTCCGGGGCGATCGTCCCCGACCTCCCGCTGATCGAGCTGGACGGGTGGGGGGCAGCGGCGGAGGAGGCCGGGGTCGAGACGATCCTGCTGGTGGCGCCCAACACGCCCGATGACACGCTGGCTGCGATCTGCGCGCGTAGCCACGGCTGGATCTACGGGGTCGCGGTGATGGGGGTGACGGGAGAGCGCGACACGCTGGCCTCGACCGCGGCCACGCTCGGCCGCCGGCTCAAGGCGGCCACCGACAAGCCGGTGCTCCTCGGCGTGGGCGTCAGCACGCCGGGCCAGGCCGCCGAGGCGAGCGCGGACGCCGACGGGGTCATCGTCGGCTCCGCCCTCGTCCGGCGGCTGCTGGAGGGCGGCGGCCCCGTCGGCGCCGCCGCGTTCGTGGCCGAACTACGCGCCGGGCTCGACGCGACGTAAAACTTGTAACTCTCTACCGCCGGTCGAGGTCAGACGTTCCAGTGGCCATCGCCGTGCTCTTCCCCGGCCAGGGGACGCAGACCCCGCGGATGGGCGAGTCCTGGCGCGATTCGCCGGCGTGGGAGATCGTGGAACGGGCCGAAAAGGCCGTCGATCTGCCCCTGGCCCACCTGCTGCTCGACGCCGGCGCCGACGAACTCGGCCGCACACGTGAGGCGCAGCTTTCCGTCCTGCTGGCCTCGCTGCTGGCCTGGGAGGGCCTGCGGGACCACGTCGGGGCACCCGTCGCCTTCGCCGGCCACTCCCTCGGCCAGATCACTGCGCTGATCGCCGCCGGCGCCCTGTCGTTGGAGGACGGGGTGGCCCTGGCCGTGGCCCGGGCCGACTGCACCCAGGTCGCGGCCGACGCCTCACCCGGCCGCATGGCTGCGCTGATCGGCGCCGACATCGACACGGCTGAGAAGGCGTGCACCGATGTCGATGCCTGGGTCGCCAACGACAACGCGCCCGGCCAGGTCGTCATCGGCGGCACCGCCGAAGGCTTGGCCGCCGCCACCGCGCGGGCCGGCGACCTCGGCGTGCGCCGGGTCATCGCCCTCAACGTCCAGGCCGCGTTCCACACTCCGCTCATGCAGGCCGCGGCCGACGCCTTCGCTGCCGTGCTGGCCACCACCGCCTTCCGGGCGCCGTCGGCCCCGGTCATCTCGAACACCGACGCCCGGCCCTACGCCGGCGCCGACGGCTGGCCCCAGCGGCTGGCCGAGCACCTGATCTCACCCGTACGCTGGCGCTCGTCGATGGAAACGCTGGTCGGAATGGGGAGCACCCAGTTCATTGAGGTCGGGCCGGGCAACGTCCTGACCGGCCTCGCCAAGCGCACCGTCGGCGCCACCGTGACCCTGCGGAGCGTGACCGTGCCCACCGATGCCCTTCTGGAGGTCGCATAGATGGAAACCGGAACGATCCACGGCGAGACCCTTGCCGTCCCGGAGCGGGTGATCGTGGCGCCGGCGCAGGGCACCTTCCGCCCCGTGGAAGCGGGCGAGATCACGGCCGAGGCCCCGCTGGTCGAGGAGCAGGTGATCGGTTTCGTCGAGGGCAAGGGCCACTCCACGCCGGTACGTTCGCCGTTCGGCGGCAAGCTGATGGGCCTGCTGGCCCACGCCGGCGAGCGGGTCCGTGAGGGCCAGCCGGTGGCCTGGCTGCGCTGCGCCCAAGTTTGAGCCGTCGCCGGCTCAACGAATCGAGCAACGTTTGACCGAGCAGCACGGCCTGAAGGTCGCTATTGCCGGCTGGGGGATGGCCGTGCCCGAGCGGCGGGTCACCAACGACGACCTCTCCAAGATCGTCGACACCAACGACGAGTGGATCACCGAGCGGACCGGCATCAAGGAGCGCCGGGTTGCCGGTGAGGGTGAGACCACGGCCAGCCTGGCCATCGAGGCCGGCCTGGCCGCCATCAAGGACGCGGGCATCGAGCCGAGCGACATCGGCCTGTGCATCGTCGCCACCTGCACCTCCGAGCAGCCCATCCCGCCGACCAGCTCGTTCGTCCAGGAGGGCCTCGGCCTCCGCTGCGGCGCCTTCGACATTGACGCCGCTTGCTCCGGCTTCGTCTACGCCCTGGTCGCCGGCGCCTCGATGGTGGCCTCCGGCGCCATGGGTCCGGTGCTGGTGATCGGCGCCGAGACGCTGACCCGGGTCGTCGACCCCCTCGATCGCTCGACGGTGATCCTCTTTGGCGACGGCGCCGGCGCCGTGGTGCTCACCCCCAGCGACGAGGTCGGTCTACTGGCTTGGGACCTGGGCTGCGACGGATCGCTCACCGGCCTCCTCGGCGTCCCGGCCGGCGGCAGCCGCATGCCGAGCTCCGAAGCCACACTGGCCCGCGGTGACAACTGGCTGAAGATGGACGGCCGTGAGGTCTTTCGCCGTGCCGTGCGGGTGATCGTGGACTCGGCTCGCCTCGCCCTGGACCGCGCCGGCCTCACCGCAGACGATGTCGCCCTGTTCGTGCCCCACCAGGCCAACGTGCGCATCATCGACTCGGCGGCCAACAAGCTGGGTATCTCGTCGGAGCGCACATTCGTCAACATCGACCGCTACGGCAACACCTCGGCCGCGTCCGTGCCCATCGCCCTGGCCGAGGCCGCCGACGCCGGTCTTCTCAAGGCAGGCGATGTTGTTCTGCTGTCCGGGTTTGGCGCCGGCATGTCGTGGGCCAGCGCTTTGGTCCGCTGGGACCGCTGATGGGCGGCAGGATCGCCCTGGTAACCGGAGGGTCCCGGGGCATCGGTCGGGCCGTCGCCCTGGCCCTTGCCGGATCGGGCCACCGAGTGGCCGTGGGTTGCTCCTCGGACGCCGCCGGCGCGGAGGGAACCTGCGCGGCGATCGAGGCGCTCGGCGCGGAGGCGATGGCTTTCCAGGCCGACGTGGCCGACCCCGCCGCCCTCGACGCCGCCTTTGGTCAGGTCGAGGCGGCCTGGGGCAAGGTCGAGGTGCTGGTGGCCAACGCCGGCGTGACCGGTGACGGGCTGTCGATGCGTATGCCCGACGACCAGTGGAACCGGGTCCTGCGCACCAACCTCGACGGCGCTTTCTGGGCGATGCGCCGGGCCATGCCCGGCATGGTGCGGGCTCGCTGGGGCCGGATGATCGCCATGGGATCGGTGGTAGCCCTCACCGGCGCCGCCGGCCAGGCCAACTATGCGGCGGCCAAGGCCGGCCTCGTAGGGCTCACCCGGGCCCTCGCCCGCGAACTGGGCGGGCGGGGCGTGACCTGCAATGTCGTCGCCCCCGGCCCTATCACCACGGCGATGACCGACGCCCTGACCGACGCCCGCCGGGCCGAGATGACGGCCATGGTGCCCCTCGGCCGGTTCGGCACTCCGGAGGAGGTCGCCGCCGTTGTGGCGTTCCTCGCCTCCGACGCGGCAGGCTATGTGACCGGCTCTGTGATCCCCGTCGATGGCGGACTGGGCATGGGGCACTGATTTTGACTGACCCGAACGAGTAGTGGGAGGCCACACGAACATGGACCGCGACCAGATCCTCGAGCTCCTGACCGACGCCGCGGTCGAGGTGATGGATGTCGACCGGGCGATCGTCACCGCCGACGCCCGCTTCGTCGAGGACCTCAACGGAGACAGCCTGAGCGTCCTGGAGATCCTCGAGATCCTGCAGGAGAAGCTCGATGTCGACCTGCCCACCGAGGCATTTGACGGTGTCGGCACCGTCGGCCAGGCCGCCGACGTCATCACCGGGATCGTCGCCGAGCGGGCCGAGACCGCCGCCGGATGAGCGAGCCGCAGGTGAGCGACCAAGCAAGGCCAGCTCGTACGAGAGTGGCCATCACGGGCCTGGGCGTCAAGACGCCGGCGGGCTGCGACCTCGGGACGTTCTGGGACACCCTGCTCGCCGGCCGCTCCTGCGCGGCCCCGATCAGCCGGATCGACCCGGCCGCACTCCAGGTGCGGTTCGCGTGCGAGGTCACCGAGTTCGACACCAGCGCCTACTTCGACAGCAAAGAGACGCGCCGCACCGACCGGGTGGCCCAGCTCGCCTTCGGCGCCGCGGCCGACGCCCTCGCCGACGCCGGCGAACTCGGCGCCGACCCGGCCCGCTGCGGCGTGGTGGCTGCGGCGGGCGTGGGTGGGCTCATCACCCAGGAGGAGCAGGAGTACAACCTGTTCTCCCGTGGCCCGGCTCGGGTGTCGCCGATGCTCGTGCCCATGATGATGCCCAATGCCGCCGCCGCCCTGGTCGGCATGAAGCTGGGCTGGACCGGCCCGAACTTCTGCATCGCCACCGCCTGCGCCGGCGGCTCGCATGCCATCGGCGAGGCCGCCCGCCTGATCCGGGAAGGATCGTCCGATGTCGTCTTGGCCGGCGGCTCCGAAGCGTGCGTCACGCCCATCGCCCTCGCCGCCTTTGCCCGCATGGGCGCGCTGAGCAGCCGCAACGACGAGCCGAAGCTTGCGTCTCGGCCGTTCGACGTCGACCGAGACGGTTTCGTGATGGGGGAGGGCGCCGGCTTCCTGGTGCTGGAGAGCTGGGACCGGGCCATCGCCCGGGGCGCCCATATCTACGGCGAGGTCGCCGGCTACGGCCGGAACTCCGACGCGTATCACGTCACCGCCCCGTCGCCCGGGGGCGAGGGCGCGGCCCACTGCATGCGCCTGGCCCTGGCCGACGCCGGCCTGGAGCCGGGCCAGATCGGCCACGTCAACGCCCATGGCACGTCCACCCAGCTCAACGACGCGGCCGAGGCCGAGGCGGTCGTCAAAGTGTTCGGCGAGTCGACCCTGCCCATCTGGTCGGCCAAGGGGTCCGTCGGTCATCTCATCGCCGCCGCCGGCGCCGTCGAGGCCGTGGCCGCCATGCTGTCGATGCGCGACGGGATCATCCCGGTCACGGTGAACCACGAGCGCACCGAGGCCGACCTCATTGTCGATGTGGTGCACGGCGAGCCCCGCAAGCTGGCCGCCGCCCCGGTGATCTCGAACTCCTTCGGCTTCGGTGGTCACAACGCCAGCCTCGTCTTGACCCCGCCCGCATGACGGGCGGCGATCTCGTTGGTGCCG
>JANMRJ010001166.1:0-3612 GCA_031370985.1 Acidimicrobiales bacterium | reverse complement strand
TGGGCCGCGGCGATCATCGTCCTCGTGCTCTTCTGGGCCGCGGCGCGGGCCGCGTCCTCGGGCCGCTTGGTGCCGACCCCGGTGCAGACGGTCGTCGAGTCGGGCATCGAGTTCGTCCGCAACGACATCATTCTGCAAACCATGGGTCCGTCCGGCCTTCCCTGGACGCCGTTCCTGGTCACCATCTTCTTCTACGTGTTCTTCACGAACATCTTCGAGGTCATCCCCGGCATCCAGTTCCCGGTGAACGCCAGGATGGCGCTCCCGGCCTTCCTGGCCCTGCTGGTGTGGGTGATCTTCAACGTCGTCGGCATCAAGTCGCAGGGCTTCGGCGGCTACTTCAAGTCCATGCTGTTCCCCCCTGGCGTGCCGAAGTTCCTGCTGCCGCTGGTGGCCCTGATCGAGTTCGTCTCCACGATCTTCGTGCGACCGTTCTCCCTGGCCGTCCGGCTTTTCGCCAACATGCTCGCCGGCCACCTCCTGCTGATCACCTTCGCCGTGCTCTCGGCCGCGTTGTGGACGGCAGCCCCGCTGGCCGTCATCCTTCCCTTGCCGTTCGCCATGCTGGTCCTGCTGACCGGCTTCGAGATCCTCGTTGCCGTCCTGCAGGCGTTCATCTTCACCATTCTCGCCGCCGTGTACATCGGCGGGGCCATGCACCCCGAGCACTGATCACCCGTCCAGAGGAGAGTCACTTTTGAATTATTTGATCAACATCTTCGCCCAGACCGCACCGGACGAGTTTCTGAACGGTCTGAGCGCCATCGGTGCAGGTATCGGCTACGGCGCGGCCGCTATCGGCCCCGGCATCGGCATCGGCATCGTCGTGGGCAACGCCATCACGGCCATGGCCCGCCAGCCCGAGAGCGCCGGCATGGTGCGCACGACCATGTTCCTCGGCATCGCCTTCACCGAAGCCCTCGCCCTCATCGGGTTCGTCGTCTTCATCCTCATCAAGTTCGCCTAAGGGATGTCAATGTCCCTGATTACCGTCGCCGTCCGGTTCGCGGTGGAGGCTCCGGCGGGAGCCGAGGAAGCCACCACCAACCCGATCCTCCCGGCCACCAACGAGATCATCTGGGGTGCACTGTCGTTCACGGTGCTCTTCGTCCTCATCGCCAAGTTCGCCTTCCCGGCGATCAAGAAGGGGATCGACGCGCGCGCTGAGAAGATCCAGGGCAGCCTCGACGAGGCCGAGAAGACCCGCGACGAGGCCAACACCATCCTCGAGGACTACCGGCGCCAGCTGGCCGACGCCAAGAACGAGTCGGCCCGCATCATTGAGGAAGCCCGCCAATCCGCCGACAAGCTCCGCCAGGACCTCAAAAAGCAGGCCGAGGCCGAGGTGGCGGAGATCAAGTCACGGGCCCAGGAGGACATCGCCGCCCAGGTCTCCCGCGCCATGGGCGACCTACGGGCTCGCGTGGCCGACATGACCATCGAGCTCACCGAGAAGGTCGTCCAGCGCAACCTCGACCGTGAGACGAACCTTGCCCTTATCGAGCGGTTCATCGACGAGGCAGGCAATGCGGCTTAAGGGCGGGCAAGCCTAATGCGAGAGCACCGGAGCGGAGCGCAGGAGCGCAGCGCCATGAACATCATCGGGCGGCGCCCGTCGAAGACGGGAGACGCCTGATGGCGCTCCAGGCCGAGCAGGTCGACGGCTACGCCGCCGCGTTCTTCGAGGTGGCCCGCGCCGAGGGGGCGCTGGCCGTCGTCGAGGACGAGCTGTTCAAGCTCTCCGACATCCTGGCCGGCTCCGACGAGCTCCGCGCCACCCTCACCGACGCGTCCATCCCGGCCGAGAAGCGCAAGGAGATCATCGAGGACCTGCTCGGCAAGGGCCAGGCGACGGCGATCACCACCAGCCTGGTCTCCTTCGTGGTCGGCGCCGGCCATGCCCGCGACCTGCCGGGCATCATCTCCAGCCTGGTCGCACGGGCTGCCTCCGACCGCAAGCACGCGGTTGCCGAGGTCCGCTCCGCCGTCCCTCTCGACGAGAACCAGCGCACTCGCCTGGCCGCCGCCCTGTCGAGGAACCTCGGCAAGGAGGTCGAGGTCAAGGTGCACGTCGACCCGTCGGTCCTCGGCGGCCTCTCCGCCCGCGTCGGCGACGTGGTGATCGACGGCACCGTCCGCCACCGGCTCGATCAATTGAAGGAAACGATCAGATGAGTGACACGACCGTCTCCAGCGCGGGGTTCAACTTCAACCCCGACGACATCACCGCCGTCCTGCGCAAGCACATGGAGGGCTACAAGCCCGATCTGGAGCGCCAACAGGTCGGTCAGATCGTCGAGGTCGGCGACGGCATCGCCCGTATCTCCGGCCTGCCCAACACCTCGGTCAACGAGCTGCTCGAGTTCGAGGGCGGCACGCTTGGCCAGGCCCTCAAGCTCGACGAGGAGTAGATCGGCGCCGACGTCCTGCGCGACATTGTCCACAGCGAGGACGGCCAGCCCGTCAGCGCCACCGGCCGAATCCTCTCCGTCCCCGTCGGCGACGGCCTGCTCGGCCGCGTGGTCGATGCCCTCGGCCAGCCCCTCGATGGCAAGGGTCCGATCAACACCACCGAGAGCCGGCGCCTCGAGATCCAGGCCCCCGGCGTGGTCGACCGCCAGCCGGTGAAGGAGCCCCTCCAGACCGGCATCAAGTCGATCGACGCCATGACCCCGGTGGGTCGGGGCCAGCGTGAGCTGATCATCGGCGACCGCAAGACGGGCAAGACCGCCGTCGCGGTCGACACGATCATCAACCAGAAGGGCCAGGGGGTGAAGTGCATCTACGTCGCCATCGGCCAGAAGAACTCCACCGTGGCCGAGGTGGTTGCCGCCCTCGAGTCCTACGGCGCCATGGAGTACACGGTCGTCGTCAATGCCCCCTCCGGTGAGCCCGCCCCCTTCAAGTACCTCGCCCCCTACTCCGGCGCGGCCATGGGCTCGCACTGGATGGAGCAGGGCGACGCCGCCCTCGTCGTCTACGACGACCTCTCCAAGCAGGCCGAGGCCTACCGCCAGCTCTCCCTCCTCCTACGCCGGCCCCCGGGCCGCGAGGCCTACCCCGGCGATGTCTTCTACCTCCACAGCCGCCTGCTCGAGCGCTCGGCCAAGCTCTCCAACGCCCTCGGTGGCGGGTCGCTGACCGCCCTGCCGATCATCGAGACCAAAGAGGGCGACGTCTCGGCCTACATCCCCACCAACGTGATCTCGATCACCGACGGCCAGATCTACCTGCAGACCGACCTCTTCCGCTCGGGCGTCCGCCCTGCGGTCGACGTGGGTATCTCGGTCTCCCGGGTGGGCGGCTCGGCCCAGATCAAGGCCATGAAAGCGGTCGCCGGCACGCTCAAGCTCGACCTGGCCCAGTTCCGCGAGCTGGAGGCCTTCGTCAGCTTCGGCTCCGAGCTCGACAAGCTGTCCCAGGCCCAGCTCGACCGCGGCTACAAGCTCACCGAGCTGCTCAAGCAGGGCCTGCACAGCCCGCTGCGGGTCGAGGAGCAGGTCGTCTCGATCTACGCCGGCACCAAGGGCTACCTCGACGACATCCCCACCGCCGATGTCGGCCGCTACGAGTCCGAGCGACTTGATGAGTTCCGCAGCCGCTACTCCGCCC
>JANMRJ010001152.1:0-1421 GCA_031370985.1 Acidimicrobiales bacterium | reverse complement strand
CGGGCCGCGTCGGCCACTCCGCCGGCGCCTGCGCCGGCGCCGGCGCCGGCGCTCCGGCCGGGAGCCGCCAGGCGGCAGTGGTCAGCAGGCCGGCGCCGGCCAGGCTCACCCATGCGCCCCACGCCACCGAACCGATCCCGCCGCCCTGGTCGGCGAGGGCGACAAGGTTCACGGCGACGACGGCCACCGCGCCGACCCCGGTCGCCAGTGCGGCCCGCCGGCGGCCACCCACGTCGACGACGAGGAGGACGGCGCCGGCGGCCAGCAGCAGGCAGAACAGGCGGGCGCCACCAGGGAACCCCCCGAGGGACATCTTGCCCGGGAAGCCGACGAAGTTCGCCCACGGCGACAGGGTGCCGGCGACGAGCACGACCGCGCCCGCGACTCCCAGGGCCGGCGGCCTCTGCACGTTCACCGCCCCACTCTCCCTCCGGGAGAGTGTCCCACTGAGAGCTGGCTGGATTGGCCGTCCCGGCCGGTCATGCCCGTGTGGCCACCCGCTCGCCGAGCAGCCCGCCGGGCCGCACGACGAGCACGCCGATGAGCACGACGAACGCCCACACGTCCTTCCAGGACGAGCCGTGGGGCACGTACTGGGTGGCCATCGCCTCGACGATGCCAAGCAGGAACCCGCCCAAGACGGCGCCGGTGATGTTGCCGATGCCGCCGAGGACGGCGGCGGTGAACGCCTTCAGGCCGGACAGGAACCCGATGCGGAAGTCGATCTGGGCAAAGCGCATGCCCTGCATGACGCCGGCGACTGCGGCGAGGGCAGCACCGATCACGAACGTCACAACGATCACCCGGTCGATGTCGATACCCATGAGCCTGGCGCTCTCGGGGTCCTGTGAGGTGGCCCGCATGGCCTTGCCGGTCTTCGTCGTCTTCACGAAGACCTGCAGCGCCACCATGAGGGCGATGGCCACGACCACGACGAACACCGAGATCCACGGCACAGTGACGCCGGCGACCTCGAAGGTCGCTGTCGAGATCAGCTGCGGGAACGCCTGCTGGCGCTTCCCGCCGGGGTAGAACAGCCGGACCGCCTCCTGCAGGAAAATCGACACGCCGATGGCCGTAATGAGCGGCGCCAGCCGGGGCGCGTTGCGCAAGGGTCGATAGGCCAGGCGCTCCACGGCCACGGCCACGCCCACCGCCACCGCGATGGCGACGATCAGGACGGCGGGCAGCGCCACCCACACGTTGGACGCCAGCGAGTCTGGGAGCCAGTAGCGGTAGACGGTGAGCCCGCCGAAGGCGCCCACCATGAAGATCTCGCCGTGGGCGAAGTTGATGAGGCGCACGATCCCGTAGACCATCGTGTAGCCGAGGGCGATGAGGCCGTAGGTGGCGCCCAGCACCGTGCCGTTCACCAACTGCTGGACGAACTGCCTCATCGCCCAACCAGCCTGGGCCCGGCC
>JANMRJ010001138.1:0-4514 GCA_031370985.1 Acidimicrobiales bacterium | reverse complement strand
GTCGGCGAGCCGGCGGGCCACCGCGGCGAGGAGCTCGCGGGGGACCTCCCGTGCGCCTCCGGTGGCCGCCAGCACCTCCTCGACCTGGCGGTGCACCCGCACGCCCAGGCTCGTGGCTGTGAAGCGGGCGGGTTGGCGCTGGTACTCGGCGATGGACGTGACCCGGACCTCGCGCGGGCTGGCCAGGAGGTTGCCGTTCTGCTCGAGGTAACGGAGCCGCTGGTCGATCGCCACCGTAGGCAGGTCGACGCCTCTCTCCACCAGGTCGTGCGCCGACCACTCGGCCAGGAGCGCGCCGACGAACAGGCGCATGATGGCGATGTAGCTGCTCGCCTCCTGGGCCGTTGCATAGGCATACAGCCGCAACCGCTCGGCTTCCACCACCGCAGATGTCATCGTCGGCCATTGTGCCGCGGGGGTGAGACAGTGACAAGGGTGTAGTTACAGGCGTGCCACCGGTTGGCCTCTGGCGCTCACCCAAGTGGGGACCGCAGCCGACGTTGACGCACGTCCCGCCCACGGTGGCCCGCTCGATGGCCACGACCCGGACCCCGAGGTTCGAGGCCTGGATGGCGGCAGCGAACGCGGCACCCCCGGAGCCAACGATGGCCAGGTCGTACTGGCCGGGCGTGCCCGAGGCGATCGCTGAGGCTTCCTCGGCGCCACGGGTCTCGACGGCGATCTCGACGATGGGCGTCAGCGCTCCGCGGGGGCGGCGTCGATGACACGGCAACAGGCGATTTGGGCTTCGTTGGCCTCGAGGAAGCGCTTGGCCTGGGCGAGGAGCGAGCCGACCTTGCGGTTCGTCACCCGGTACAGGGTGCGGCGCCCCTCGATACGGCTCTGCACGAACCCGCACCACACCAGGCAGTTCATGTGCTCGGACACCCGGTTCTGGGTGGCACTCAGGCGGCGGACCAGCTCCATCTGGTGCAGCTCGCCCTCCTCCAACAGCAGTCCCAGGATGCGCACGCGGGTGGCGTCGCCCAGGGCCCGGAACAGCCGGGCCAGTAGCTCGCTGTCGGCCAGCACGACGGGCTCGGCCTCGACGATGGCGGGACGACCTCCGGGCATGGCGCGCTCTCCTTCTTCGATCACTACAGCCGAATGATGGACTCGCTCAGGAGTTTTCCTCCGTATGGGTTGTGGGTAGGCTACCATCCGGATAACCGAATGCTTGGGCGGCCGGTCACGCGTTCATGGCCGATCTCGCCCTGCTCCGCTCGCCGTGCTCCGCTCGGAGTGCTCCCAGGACATCGGCGCTCATCACTCAGGAAGGTGAGGACCATGCCCAGAGAAGTCGATCGCCACCAGGTGCAACGTCTGCATGACCAAGGCGCCCAGCTGGTGGATGTCATGGGGCGGAAGGAGTTTGAGGGCTCGCACATCCTGGGTGCCGTGCACATCCCCCTGCGCACGCTGGCCGCCAACGCGCCGAGCCAGCTCGACACCAACCGGGCGGTGATCGTCTACTGCTACGACTCGCTCTGAGACATGAGCCCCCGAGCCGCGTGGCGGCTCGAAAGCCTGGGCTTCGGCGAGGTCTACGACTACGTGGGTTCGAAGATGGAGTGGATCGGCGCCGGCCTGCCCTGGGAGGGAAGCGAGACGTCCCAGCCCACGTTGGGTGACCTGGCCACGGCCGATGTCGCCCTCTGCGCCCTCGACGACACCGTCGGCGTGGTCCGCGCCGCACTCGGCCAGGGCCCAATCTGCCTGGTCGTCAATGACGAGCGCATCGTCCTCGGCCTGGTGCGGGCCGAGGCTCTGGGCCCCGACGACGACCGGCCGGTGAGCGAGGTCATGGACGAGGGCCCCAGCACCTATCGGCCCCATGTCCCCGCCGCCGAGATGGCCCAGCGGCTGGAGGAGCATCCCCAGCCTCGCATCCTGGTCACGACGCTCAACGGTCGCCTGGTCGGCATGGCCAGCGCCGAGGCCATCGCCAAGGCCGCGGGGCGAGACCAGCCATGACCCCACCGATGGGCGCGCCGGCCGGGAGGATCGTCATGGCATTCGCGACCAAGCTCGGGCGCGGCTGGCGTGATGGAGGTCGCCGGTAGGGTCGGGTGGGTGAGCCCATCATCGCAGCCACACCAGACCGGTTCCATGGCCCGCGACGCGGCCTCGGGCATCGTGTTCCTGATCGGCGCCGGCCTCTACGCCCTCCTGCAGCGCTCCGGGACCGTCGATTTCAACGCCACCCCGGTGAGTGTCGGGATCATCGCCATCATCGCCGGGCTGGCGAGCAGCCGGCGCCGAGCCATCGCCACCGGCCTCGTGCTCGCCGGCTGGGGCACGGCGGTGCTGCTCGTGGCCCACGGAACTGTTCCCCCAGCGCGGACGACTCCGGCCTACATGCTGGGGATCGGGGCCGGGCTGGTGGTTGCCGCCGCCCTGGCGCCCAAGCCCCAGCGGGGCGAGTGGCTCACCAGCGGCGCCATCGCCGCGACCCTCGGACCCCTCGGTCTCTACCTCTCCTACGACATCGGCGCCCTCGGCCGCTGGCCGGCGTGGGCGCTGAGCCTGCTCGCCCTGGCTGGTTGGGAGCTGTTCTGGGCTGTCGGTTTCCGCTCGGCCCGCAAGGCGACCGCGGCGCGGTAGCCGAGCGAGCCCCGGGTGGGCCCCTTCACCAAGACGGCGGCGGCGGCGGCGGAACAATCCCACGCCCGATGCAATCAAACTGGCCGTCGCAGCGTCTCCACACCTGAGAGCCCAACTGTGACCGACGAAACCTTCCTTGACGCCACCATGCCCCACCTTGACGCGGTGTGGAGCATCGCCCGGCGCATGAGCGCCGACCCTGCGGCGGCTGAGGACCTGGTGCAGGAGACCTATGCCCGGGCCTGGCGCGGCTTCGCGGCCCAAGGCCGGGGCGACGTGCGGTCGTGGCTCGTAGCCATCTGTCTCAACGTCGGCCGATCGGAGCTACGCCGCACGCTGCGCCTGCCGCGAGTGGTGGCCGGCCTCGACGACGTGGCCGAGCTCTCCACCGGCCACGACGTGGCCGACGACGCCATCGTCAACGTGCAACGGGAGGCGGTGGTCCGGGCGCTGGCCGCCCTGCCCGAGCCCCAGCGGCGGGCCATCGTGCTCGTCGACATCGGCGGCCTGACCGCTCGGGAGGCGGCGGAGGTCGAGTCCGTGCCCCGGGGCACCATCCTGGCCCGGGTCCACCGAGGCCGGCGCCAGCTGGCCGTCCTGGTCGAGCGAGAGGGTCTCCACCATGGCCCATGACGACCCCAGGGTGGTGCCCTACCTGGCCGGGGACCTCGACGGCGCCGGGGCCGAGGCCTTCGAAGGACACCTGGTCGACTGCGACGACTGCTGGCGGGCGGTGGGCGCTGACCGCCGGGGCCGGGCCCTGGGCGAGGGCCTTCGTGAGCTGGCGCCGCCGTCGCTGCGCGACCGGGTCCGCATGGGCGTCGAAGCCGACTCGCCCAAGACGTCCTCATCGCGGCACCGCCGCGGTGTCGGGGCCGTGATCGTCGCCCTCGCGGTCACCCTGGTCATCGCAGGCGCGCTCGCCAGCCTCGGCGGTGGTGGCACCTCCGCCGACCCAGTGACTGCCGTCATCGCCGCCGCCGCCGACCCGCCGGCGTCGGGCTCGGTCGTGATCGATGGCCAACGGGTCGAGCTGACGCGCGACATCCTTGACGGGCGAGTCGTGACGGTCGGACGCTCAGCCGCCTCGTTCCCGATGCCCGCCGGCGCCCGTGCCCTTGGCGACGAGGCGGGCTCCCCCTGGGTGGCTATTCGGGGCTCGATGACCGTGGTGTGCCTCAGCAGTCCCGAGAACCTCCTCGTTGTCGCCCACCTCCCGGCCGAGCGGCTGGTCTCCTGGGCCCGCCAGCTCCCAGTGCTCAGGGGGCCGGGGTGAGCGACCAGCGAGGCCTGCTCGCCGACGCCGGCCCCGACGCCGCGGGCACAGCCCTGGTTGCCCTCATAACGGGGCCTCAGGCGCCGCTGCTGGCCCGCCCGTTCTTCGCGGGCGGCGACCCGGGTCCCATCGTCGCCGCCCTGGCCCAGGTGCCCGAGCTGCTGGAGGCGACGGCGCCGTTCCTGGGCGCGGTGCTCGGGCCGTCGGCAGTCCCCCCCCGAACCAAGGAGATCGTCGTCCTGCGGACCTCCGCCCGTGCGTCATGCCGATACTGCGTCGAGGCCCACACCGTCGTGGCCCGAGATGTCGGACTGTCCATGACTGAGGTGCGAGCTCTGCGGGGAGAGTTCGACGCATCCATTGTGTTCGCCAACATCGGCGAGCAGGCGGTGATCGGGTGGTGCGACGCCCTCGTGGGTACCGGGCCGGTCCGGCCCGAGGCCAAGGCCGCGCTGCGCGGTTGCTTTGCCGACCACGAGGTGGTCGAGCTGACCCTGCTGGTGACCACGACGCTGCTGCTGAACCGCTTCTGCACCGCCCTGGACCTTCCCACCTCGGCCGCGGTCCTGGCCCGGCTGGCCGCCGAGGGCTTGGCGTGAGCGCACTGAGCGATACCGTCGCCGATGCCGTCGCC
>JANMRJ010001086.1:0-6906 GCA_031370985.1 Acidimicrobiales bacterium | reverse complement strand
GGCGTGTTTCGGAGTACCCATCATCTTGGCCTCGAGAAGAAATTCAATCTCGCGCGTCTCATCGCCCGGGTAGACCCCATCAAGATTGTGCTCAGGAATGATGAGACCGGGGACACGGCGGCGGGTGTACAGCCTGTCGATACCCGAGCAGTTCTCCAATAGATCGGCCAGCAGGTTGTTGAACCAATCTCCCTTGCCATTCTGAATGGCAGCGCTGAGCGCCTTGCTCTGCAGATTCTTGTCGACCTCACTCCCATCAAGCACCGAAGGAAGGCCGCCATCGAAGAGCGACATGGCGGAAAGAAACTCGTCCTCCACCTGGTTCCAACTGGTCGCCCCGGTGGATATCAGTCGATCATACATCGAGCGAAGTGGCGCGCAGTATGGGTTGGAGAGAAGTACATCCTTGGGACTTCGAGGCACTACGGGCGCTGGCATCGGCCGTTCAGTCGGATGTCATGGAAGTCGAGCGAGGCGCTCGAGGCCATAGAGCCCCATCGCTGTCGCGGTGGCCGCTTCGATGTCTCGAGCCAGGAAAGCCGACCTCAGCGCCCTTCGATTTCGTGCCGAGATAGACCCAGGCACCGGCACGCGGATCCGTCTGAGGTATTGGGCTTGGAAGCGGTAGCAACCGCCCCGCATCTTCACGCAGTAGGCGCCGACGAACAGATTCGCGATGTCGGAGAGGAGAATGCCCCCCAGTACTTCGAGGTCCCACTCGTCACTGACCACGAAGTAGAGGTTGTGATGGGGGTAATACCGACCGTCGTCGAGCACCGGGTGGGCGGAAGCCTTGATGTCCGGCAGCACGAGCTTCGGTCGGGACTGGAGGCTCGGGTTCACCCGATCGATGGTCCGGTACCACTCTGTCGGACGCTGTCGCGCGATATGCCGGCGGCGGAGCCGATCAGCGTTACCCCGAAGGTAGGCTCGCAGTCTTGGGTACCGGTCGAGGTCGACAAGGCCACGGTCATCCCACGGGTTGACGAGGTATGTACCCGACCACGCGGCATCGCCATTCCTGAGGTCCCCGGCCCGAAGCAACGGCAGCAGCCTGCTGCTCTCCACAAGATTGGCGTCTCCGGTGATGTAGATGTCATCACATCCGGTCGCCACGCCGATGCCCACACGCGTGCCGGTTCCAGGGTCCTCCAGCGACGGGAACCTCCTCTCAAGATCCTCCAGTATCGCAAGCTGAGCCGGATTGCCTCTTGGCCAGAGGTCGCGACCATCGAACCACTTCTCGAGTCGTGAGGCCTCGACACTCGGCGTTGACAATGCGGGCGGGATGGACTTCCGAGCCCACCGCGAGAGCACACCGGCCTGCGCCTCGTCGAAGGCCTTTGTTGTCTCGGCAACGACCGCCCGTCTCTGTGGTCCGTTGCGCAGGACGATGACTGCTGGGTACGCGGATACGTCGTCCTCGAACGCGTCCACATCGTGCATGGTGAGCACCGTGTCGACGGCGTAGGAATCGGTGACAAGGGCTCGGAGCTCGGCCCCGTACTGGTTCCGCATCCAACGATCGGCACAGATGTAGCCGAGTGTCCCTCCCGGCGCCAACAGGTCGAGGCCGAGCTCGATGAAGCCGATATAGATGTCGCTCCGCCCCCGCATGGTCCGACAGCGGCGCCGGTAGGTATCCATGACCTCGGGCCGGACGTTCTCGAGCCGGATGTACGGGGGATTGCCGACGACGTGATGCGCCGAGCCGGGCACATGGTCTGCAAGCAGGAAGTCCCCCGTGGTTACCCACCTCGAGGTGATGGCCTCGGCCTCGCCCTGATCGAGTCCTGCGTACTCGAGCCGTTGGGCCGCAGCCTTCCGTGCGCGCTCGGCGTTGGCATCGAGCAGGTCGAACGCTCGGACCGCGTCACCGATCGATCCAAGGTCCCTGCCATGCGCCTGGCATGATGCGACAAGGCGATCGACGACCGGGACCAGGAAGGCGCCAGTCCCGCACGACGGTTCCAAGAGGCGCCGAGCCCCGAGGTCTGCGTCCGTCGTGTAGCCGACGAGATCGAGGATCAACTCGACGACCCAGCGCCGGGTGAACACCTCGCCGTAGTCGGCCCCCGGGTCGGGGATGAACTCAGTGAGCGACACAGGACACTGGATCAACGACAGTTGTCTCAGAACGGCCATAGCCGTACCATATCGAACATACATTCGATACGAGGGCCTTCCACGTTGACACGTGTGGATCGCGCACCGTCAGCACGATAACGGCCGGTCGATGTCCTCGGCGAACTGCGCTCACGTCAGGTGCAACTCGTGCATGTCGACGAACCCTGGTTTCGCTGCCGGCTCAGCTCTTGAACAGGAACTCGGAGGGGCACTTTTGTGACCTGCGAAAATGGTCCAATATAGCCTATGACCTGCTCTTTTGTCTGTCCGCCGTTACCCCCCGTTGACCGCCATTTCTGTTTGTCCCGCGGCCTGGCCGCGGCCTGGGCCTCCAGACGTGCGGGGCCGGTCGCAGCGATCAGGGCGATAACACGAACGCATCGACTGCCTGGGACGGACGACCCGGAAGTGGCGCAGGTCGAGAGTGCCCACCTAGGCGATACCCAGCCGTTCGGCCACGGCAACGAGGCTGGCGTCAACGCCACCGAGACGGAGGTCCGCGTACGAGTCGACCAACTCGGCGACCCGCTGCCAGGCCGCCGGCGTGAGGGTTTCGACAGCAAGGTCGCCGGCGACGATCGAGCGATAGAAGTCGGCTTCGGCGGCGGATCCGAGCTGGCGATCGATCAACCAACCTGCCTCCGCCACCACGAACGGTGTCGTGACGAGCGGGCCGGGATGACCCTCCAGGAGAACCTGACAGCGATCGTGGTCGGGATCAGCGTCATCAGCCGCGGCCAGGATGACGTTGGTGTCGACCAGGAGGGTCAGCGGCCGAATCCTTCGGCCAGCATCTCCTCGTCCTCGCTCGCTCGGCGCCCGCTCGTGGAGCGACCCAGGCTCACGAAACCCAGCTTGCGCCGCGGCGGGAACTGCTCGGCCAGAACTTGGGCCGCGAGGGCTAGCTCGTCCTCGACCTCAACGGTCAGCTTCGTCGTCATCTCAATCAGTGTACGAACTCGGCTCGGAGTACAAAGGCGACCGACGGTAGCCCCGCTGTCCACGGGAGATGCCCGCCGACAACCCAGGCGCCCTACCGAGAAGGAGCGGCGCGTCTTACTAGCGGGACTTTCCGGGCTATCCGATCGTGATGTCGCGTTTGCCCTGGTGGGAAGGGGTTTTGCCGCTCCCGCCGCGTATTACCTAAGTCGTCGTTTGAGTGGCTGTCCCGGAGATGGCAACGGTGACAACGGCGTTGTTGGCGGGGAACGGGCGGGCGGGGTCGTAGTTGACGGCGGTCTGCCAGGTATCCGCCGGCCCGGCCTCGTCGATGAGGTCGACCTCGTCGACGAAGAAGCACCGCCAGCGGAGACGGGGGTCAGCGGGGAGCGTGCCGGTGCTGGTCTGCCCTCCGCTCTGGTAGCCCAGGAGCAGTGCCCTGGCGTTGTGCCAGCCGAGGGCGTGGGGGCAGACGAGCCGCTGGCGGCCGTGGTAGGAGATGGCGATGGGGCGGCGCTGGCGGAGGGCGGCTTCGAGGGCGGCCCAGGTGGCGGGCAGGGTGGCCGTGGTCATGGCCGGCCGGGGGCGTAGGCCGAGAGCCCAAACAGGTCATAGAGGCGCCGTTGCGGTGGGCTCATCTCGGTGAGCATCCGCCGGGCGCGGGGCCGGCCCCGTTCGCCCTGGTACAACAGCACGGTCTCTTGGACCTCGGCGAGGGCGCCGAGCAGTTCTCGCACGCTCATGTGCAGCCCGTGGCGGTCGGCTTCGCGGACCATGAGGCGGGCGACCATAAGGGCGATCACGCAGTAGAAGGCGTGGACGCGGATCTTCTGGTCGGTGAAGTGGAACATCGGTGAGAAGGACACGACCTTGGGGTCCTTCATCTGGCGGAAGTCGGCCTCGACCGCCTCCTGGGAGCGGTAGTCGGCCACGACCCGGTCGGTCGGGGCGAGGCCCTCGTCCTTGTCGGTGAACAGGAGGCGCTTGCCGAACAGTTCCTCCTCGAGGGCCGCTCGGGCCTTGGGCTTGGTCCGCCACCTGAGGCGCAGGTCGGCGGGTGCCTCACCGGACAAGGTGGTGGAGATCACCCGTGATACCCACCGGGGCTTCACGATGGCGGCGATCTCCGCCTCAACCGCCTCACGGCTCTTGCGGGTCTTGCCCCGACCCAGGCGGGCGGCGAGGCCCGAGAGCTGGCGGCGGGCCTTGGTCAGTGTCTGGTCGAAGCCCCGGGACTGCTTGTCGTGCAGGTTCTGGGAGTGGCAGACGACGATGCGCCGCTGCACGCCGAAAACGACCTTGGTCGCCTCGAAGGCGCGGAGGCCGGGGAAGCGCTGCTCGTCCACGCTGCGGTAACGGGACGCGGGGGCAGCGAGCAGGTCGGGGTGGTCCGACGGCGGCAGCGAGCCAACGAAGTGCAGAGGCGAGTTCTCGAACAGCTCGAAGTTGGCCGCCGAGTTCTGGCCGGCGTCGAAGACCAGGGTGAGCTCGCCCGTCCCTCCGGCCAGCGCCGAGAAGCGGGCGGAGAGCTCGTCCACCATCGTCTTGAACTGGGTGACGTCGGGGAGGTTGCCCGCATAGGCGTGGGAGACGAGGGGGACGCCGCCGTCGGTGGAGACGACCAGGCCGAGCCCGACGATGCGCAGGTCGGCCCGCTTCTGCTTGGAGTGGCCCCGCTGGGCGATCGGGGCCCGCTCGTTGGCCGAGTCGATCCAGGTGGCGAAGTTGGTCATGTCCAGCACCAGGCCGGACAGGTCCACCTCGAAGGCCTCAACCATCGCGGCCACGATGCGGCGCTCGATCTCGGCCAGGTCCGCCTCGCTGATGAGGTTCATCGCCTCCCAGAAGCGCCGGTGGTCGAGCGCCGAGACGGGAAGGCGCAACCACCGGTCACCCGCCGTCTTGGCCCACCACTCGGCGAAGGCCGCCTTGGAGCAGGGGTCGCACACCCGGTTGAGGGTGGCCAGCGCGATGTAGGTGCCGACCGAGGCCGCCGCGTCGCCTCGCCGGGGCCCGACCACCTCGTCGACGATCTTGGCTACTCCCAGCCGCTGGAGCACCGCCCACACCGCGGCGATGTCCCCGAAGGCCAGATGGCGGCTGCGGTCGGGCTCACCGGGGCCTGTTTCGGAGAGGCGGGCGACGATCTCCTCCGCGGGACCGAGATAGCGCTGCGACACGATGCGGGGCTTGCCCCCCACCCGGGCCGACTCCACCAGGTAGTAGTAGGTCTTGTTCCCCTGCTTCTTTCCAACGATCGATGGCATATCTAGGTAATACACCAGGCTGCGACAAAACGCGAGCCTCTGACCAGCACAAACGCGCTGGTCAGAGACCTATTTCGAAGAAAGTTCTCGGCGGCCCAGAAACCGGCTCAGGGCGCTATCCCGGAAAGTCCCGCTAGTCGGTGGAGCGGTCAGGGAGTCGGGCGGATCAGCCGTTACCGCCCTCGCCCCGGAACCACACGCGTCGGGTGACCCGCCGGCCCACGGCGGTGGCGTTATCGGGCGCTGGCTCCGCACGACTCCGCCGGTTACCGGGCGGCGCGCCTTGCCCGGGCAGGCGGCTGGCTGGGAAACTCCCGGATCAGGCAGATACGGGCAGTAAACGAGCGCTGCCTCTGAGCTCCCATTACACAGGGATCGCCGGGGGGATCGCCGCCACCTCACGGACCATGTGACAACAAGTCCTCCTGCTCAGACCATGGATTGTCGAGAAGCCTCGTCAATCCGTCGACGAGCAGATCTGCAGCAGTAGCGGGCGGGGTCGCTCTTAATAGAACTATCTCGATGGCATTGCTGGCGATCCCGAGTCCGAGTCGCTGGCGGGCACTCTCGCCTCGGCGGGGTGGCGTAAACCAGATACTCCTGGTCCCATCAGGCATTGGACTCTGCATCAAGAAGAATACAGAGGTAGCAATGAGCACGGCTCCACTGGCAAATTCGTTGATAGCCGCCTCCCGCTCGTCCGACGTGGTCGCTCCCGTGATCGCCACGGTTGAGTAATCGGGGGAGTCCAGTGCGGCAAGTAAGTACTCAGCCTCCCGCATGCGCTCGCAGACAACGACGACATGACGGTTATCTCGAAGGGCCAACGCGATCTCGGCCCTGCTGGCCGCCAGTCGTCGATCGGGCATCAAATCGTCGAAACGGTCAAGTGTTTGCCAAATCGAGTTGACTATTGCTGGGTCAACCGCGCCCCCCCACCCTTGCTCGATCGCAAGTTCCAACTGCCCTTCTTCCCACAACGGGAGTTGCTCGGGGGCTTCCATCCGCCGTACCGCACTCAGGAGGGCTGACTGGATGGCGGACCGCGTGAGCAAAGAGCTCCCAGAGCTCACTCCAATGCGGACGAGCAAATCAAGGGCTTCACGCAGAAGATCGGCCTCGGCTTGGTCGGACTCATAATCATGCACCCGGTAGGAAACACGCGGCCCGATCAGGTGCCCCGCATTGTTGACCAACGGGTAGCTCCAAGTTCGCCTTTCTCCTTCGGGGTGCCATCGAGATCCAGCTCCCTCTGCCGTGACGACAACTTGTGTCGCACGACTCGCAAGGGATCGAAGGGCGCGTGCGAGTCCCGATCCTACTGATGCCATCACTTCATCAACGATGAGCAGGGACGGGACTACAGTAGCGAGTGCCTTCTCCAAGACTGGCTTATTCAAAATTGAGGACGCACAAACCACTACGCCGCTCGCCAGCCAAGGTGAGCGCTCCTTATCGAGCGCCATCCGGAAGTCTGACGCAGACAAATAGACAGAGACGGGCGGAACACCGGCAAGCGACAGTTTGCTCGCCCACTGCACCACCCGATGTCGCGGCACGACGACGACCACGA
>JANMRJ010001041.1:0-4150 GCA_031370985.1 Acidimicrobiales bacterium | reverse complement strand
TTCGGCGATCCGCCTCCTGCGCAGGATGCTGCTGCTCGTCGGCGTGATCGGGACGGCGCTCGTCGCCTCTCTGTCGCTCGACATGGCGTTGGTCGTCAACCTCGCGACGCTGGTCCTGACGGCGCTGGCGATCTGGTGGTTCGCCTGGCGTGACGGGGTGGCCGGCCTGCGGCCGTCTGCGGAGCTCCTCGGCGAGGAACTCAGGTTCGGCGGGCGGGCGAGCCTGGGCACGGTCGCCGAGCGCCTCCAGTTCCGGGCCGATTCATTCATCGTCAACGCGTTCATCGGCGTCAGCGCGACGGGGATCTACTCGGTGACGAGCGGCCTCGCGGAGACCCTCTGGTACGTGCCGAACGCGCTGGGAACCGTGATGTTCAGCCGGGCCGTCGACCCGAAGGCCGACGCCGGGCGGATCGCGGCGGTGCTGACCCGGACCACGATCGCGGTCGCGCTGGTCACGGCCGTGCCCGCCTTCATCTTCGGACCGCGCCTGGTCCGGCTCGTGTACGGCTCCCAGTTCAGCGATGCCGGCGTTGCCCTTCGCCTGATCTTGCCCGGGATCGTCGCCTACAGCGTGGTGGCCGTGCTGTCGCGCTACATCGTCGGACGTGGCCGGCCGGGCGTCGGGACGCTCGTCCTGGTCATCGGGCTCGGGCTGAACATCGTCGCCAATCTCGTCCTCGTGCCTCGGTTCGGGATCAATGGCGCGGCGGCATCGTCCTCGATCTCGTACGGCCTGACCGCGGTCGTGACCCTGATCGTCTTCCGGCGACTGTCCGGTCGAGGAATCTTCGAGACGCTGGTCATCCGTCGATCGGACGTGCGCGCCCTGATGGCGATGCTCCAGGCCATCGTCGGCCGGCTCCGTGGCCAGCGGACCGGACCGTTCGGCCTGCGCGGCGGCGAGACCACGGCCGAGATCGTCCTGGCCGAGCGCGAACCCGGCGACGAGCACTAGGGATGGGCAGCCGTGTCGTCGTCATCGACGACAACCCGCACCTCCGGTGGGACGGCCGGGTGTATCCGGTCAACGCCACGTTCCATCGGTTCCTGGCGGCCGTGCTCGACGTGCCGGGGGAGCCCGTCGCTTCGATCGTCCATTGCGTGCCGCTGCGCAATGCGGTGGCGGCGCCCGCCACGCTGCCGCTGGACCCGAGGATCGAGGTTGTCGGGACGGCGCCGTTCTCCGGGATCGGCGGGTATCTCCGGCACGCGCCGCGGCTGCTGCGCTCGAATGCCCGGGTGCTGCGGCCCGTCATCGCGTCGGCCGATCTCGTCTGGATCAAGGTGCCGGCATCGAATGCGGCCCTCGCCGGCTGGCTCGCATGGCGGGCCGGCGTGCCGCGGTTCGGGTATGTGGCGGGGAGCGCGTTGGCCGTCGCCCGGGGGCGCGGCCTGGGGTTGGGCGCACGGGCGGTCGGGCTCGCGTACGACGTGCTGGGGCGGCTGGCGGGCGGGCGGCACCGGGTCGTGGTCGGGCGCGGGCTGGTCGACGGGACCGGGATCGTCACGAGCCTCGTCGAGCCCGACGAGATCCGGAACGTGTCGGGTGCGCCGTGGCCGGCGATCCCGTGGCGCCTGCGGTTGGCCTGGGCGGGACGGCTGGCCGAGGGGAAGGGCCTCGAGGTCCTCGTCGACGCGCTCGGGCTGCTGGTGGCCGGCGAAGCCGAGGGCCATCGGACCGAGCTCGTCCTGATCGGCGACGGGCCGGCGCGGAGCGCTCTCGAGGCGAGGGCGGTGGCGCTCGGGATCAACGAGCGGATCCACTGGCTCGGCTACATCGCGGACCGGGCGACGTACATGGACGCCCTCGCATCCTGCGATCTGTTCGTGTTCCCCTCCCCCGCCGAGGGCTTCCCGAAGGTGATCCTCGACGCGATGGCTGCGGGGCTCCCGGTCGTGGCGAAGGCGAGCGGAGAGCTCGCCGAGCTTGGCCGGGTCGTACGCTTCATTCGGCGCCGCGAGCCGACCGCCCTGGCCGAACTCATTGCGGGATTTCGACAGACGCCCGCAACCGCGGTGACGACCCGCGCCGACGGCGTCGCCTTCGTCGGGAGGCACACGGCTACGTTCGAGACCCGTGCCCTTGTCGACCGATTACTCGCCATAGCCTCACCGGGGCCAGGCTCATGAGCCTGAAGCAGACCTTGTCAACTGCTATCCTCCGGCACCGTTGAACGTTCCAAAGGATCCACGCGCTCACGATCGCGCCATCCAGTCGGGTCAGTTGATTGTCGCCGCTGGTGCCGCGATCTACCTCGTCTCCGCCGGCTCGGGTGCGCTGTCGCGTGAGATGCCTTGGCGACTCGTCACCCTGATCGCAATGCTGCTCATCGCAGTCGCCTGGTTCGTTGGACTCCCTTTTCGTCCATCGTGGCGCCCCGATGCGCGGCTCGGTCCCGCAGTTCTGTTGGTGGCGGCTGCCTATTTCGTGAGCGCTGTCACATCGACCCAAGCCTGGCTTGGCGTGGAGCCGGTGTCATTTGGCCTTGGCCTAGCGGTCATCTACTTCATTCTTGTCAGAATCCTGCAGAACGAAGGTCGTCGGATTCTGGTGCAGTCGGCGGCGATCGGGACGGCGGGCCTGGTTGCTGGTGGGTACCTGGTGGTGATCGCCGCGCAATGGATCGAGTGGCTGGGTCTGGTAGGCCGGATCACGTTGCCCCCGATCCGTCCAGGGTCGATCGGGTTCCTTGTCGGCGGTCCCAACGCTATGGCCGGGTTTCCCATGCTGTTCGGGCCTATGGCGATCGTTGCCCTGGTCGGTCATGGGCGGCTTGGTCGTGTGTCAGCGGTCTTGCTTACGGTAGCAATCCTTGCGGCGGCTTTGCTTTCGGGCTCTCGGGGCGGAGCTTTAGGTTTCGCCCTCGGGATGGCAACATTCGCGGGCTTGTCTCCCATGCGGCCGCGGCGCTACGGAGCGGGAATCCGACTCGCGGTGGCGGTCCTAGCGGTCGCCATCGGCTCGGCAGTGGTCGCACTAATCCTCCTGAGCCGCGGCGGCGGCGATGGGCTCGACCTCCGGCTGCACCTCTGGGAGCAATCGCTCCGTGTCGCTCTTGCGCATCCCTTGTTCGGGAGCGGCCCCGGTTCTTGGGAGCTCGCTCGCTATGCAGTGCTGCGGCCGGGAGACGACACATCCCTCGTCACTCATGCCCACAACGTGGGCGTGCAGACCTTGGCGGAACTGGGGATCATCGGCCTCGGATCGTGGCTGATCTTGGTGGCATCCGCCGTTGCAATGATCGTTCGGACGCGGCGGAGCACACCCGAGCGCGCCCTTGAGGTGACTGCCATTGGGATCGGGCTCGCCACGATCGTTGGTCAGTCCCTCGTCGAGAATTTCGCCGATATCCCGACAATCACGATCGGCGCAGTCGTCCTCCTCGCCTACGTCGATGCTCTGGCCACTCGCGAACGCACGCCTCCTCCGGTCCGGCCACGCCTTCAACGGCGACTCGTCTCCTCAGTCTGGGCGGTGATCGCAGTGGCAGCAATCAGCCTGGTGTCTGTGGGAGGCTTGGCCGTCATCCGCACTGAGCGAGCGGCCCGATCGTCCGAGCGCGGCGACATCCCGCTCAAGGGCGGAGTTCCATCCCTGAGCCAGGCGCGTCAGATGGCGCGATCCGCGCGTGCTGCCGCTACGCTCGATCCCGGCGTCGCCATCTACCAGGTACAGCTCGGAGCAGCGCTCAGCGCACTGGGTCGGACCACCGAAGCCCGTGCAACCCTCGAACAGGCAATCTCGCTCGATCCGTTCTGGGCTTGGTCGGTCGACTTGGCGTGGGTTGACGCACAATCGGGCGATCCAACTGCGGCGATCGCAACGATCCGCACCGTGGCGGCTATCTATTCCGACAACCTCCCCGTCCTGTCAAATGCCGCGGCGATCACGGCAGGGTATGGTGACCCAACCGCGGCGCGCTCCTACCTTGCCCAGCTGTTCGCTGTCTCCCCGCGCCTGGCAGCCCAGGACGGCTGGTGGTGGGCCTCCAGTCTGCGTGATTACATCCCCCAGGTCATCAACGAAGCGAAGGCTCTGTTGAAAGGGCAGCCCCTCAAATTGGCCGAACTCGACCTCTGGACCGGAGCAACCGCGCAGGGCCTTGGTGTGCTTGCCGCTGCCCCTGCCTCGGCCGCTCGAGCGGCT
>JANMRJ010001039.1:0-4909 GCA_031370985.1 Acidimicrobiales bacterium | reverse complement strand
CGGAGCACGACGTCCCAAACATGCTGCTTGCCTACGGTTGGCTCGGCGGCATCCTCCTGGCGGTACTGCTCGTTCGTGTTTACCGGCTCGTCCGCACCTGCGTCCAGCAGGGTCGGAGGGAGCTGCTCGGACCGGCTATTTTCGTCCTTGCCGCTTTCGGCTACTGGTTCACCGGCGAGCTGTATGCCGTCAGCTCGCTCGTGTGGTTCTTTCTCGGAAGCATCGACGGTGTCCTCGCGGATGGCCTGGCGGCGGAGCTGCCGGAGCGACGAGCCGATGTCCTGACCTCCGCCGGCCCTCGATAGGCTTTCAGTCGTGGAATCCCGAGACCAGGCCCAGCCAGCGCGGGATTTCGAGCTGCGCGACTACCTGAGGGTCCTGAGGCGGCGCCGGGTGCCGATTATCGTGGTGACCTTCCTCGTCGTCGTGGTGACGCTCTTTGCGTCCTACCTACAGACGCCCGTCTACTCCGCGACGGCCCAGGTCCTGCTCCAAGCCCGTAGTACCGAGTTCCTGTTCGACCCCAGTGGCGGCATCCGGGCCGATCCCACGCGTGCCGTGCAGGACGAGATCCTGGTCATCGAGAGCGAGCCGGTGCGAACCGTGGTGAGGGAGAGGCTTGGCGCCGCGCCCCGAGTGTCGGCCGGGCCTGTTGGGCAGACCAACGCGATCAACGTGAGTGCGGAGAGCACGGACCCTGCGACGGCCGCGTCGGTGGCCAACGCGTACGTCACGGCGTACATCGAGTACCGCCGGAAGCAGGTCATCGACGATACCCTCGCCGCCGGGGAGCAGATCCAGGCGAAGATCACCGACCTTCAGAAGCAGATCGATGCCGCCACCGGTCCGCAGAAGGAGGCGCTCGTTCAGGCGCAGGCGCTCTTCAAGCAGAAGCGGGACGAGCTCCAGGTCGGCAGCGCCATCCGTACCGGGGGGGCACAGCTCGTCACCAGCGCGCCGGTTCCCGCCTCGCCGGTGCGGCCGACTCCCGAGCGGAACGGGGTCATCGCCCTCATCGGCGGCCTCCTCCTCGGCATCGGTATCGCGTTCCTGGTCGATTACCTCGACGACTCGATCAAGAACAAGGACGACCTGGCGGCGGCGACCTCGGGCCTCCCTGTCATCGGGCTCATCCCAGTGGTGAGTGAGTGGCGGACCCAAGGCGACGCCCAGCTCGTGTCGCTGTCTGCCCCGAAATCCTCCGCGGCCGAGGCGTACCGGACGCTGCGGACGGCGATCCAGTTCATCAGCCTGGAACATCCGACGAGGACGCTCCAGATCACGAGTGCCGGGCCCCAGGAAGGCAAGTCGACCACCATCGCGAACCTGGCGGTCGCCCTGGCCCGTGCCGGGCAGGAAGTGGTCGTAGTGTGCTGCGACCTCCGGCGGCCGCGGATCCACGAGTTCTTCGGACTGGAGAACAGCGTCGGCTTCACCTCTATGCTCCTCGGCAAGGTTTCGCTCTCGGGCGCCGTCCAGAAGGTCCCGGGCCAGGCCAGGGTCTCCCTCCTGGCATCCGGCCCGCTCCCGCCCAACCCCTCTGAGCTGTTGTCGTCGCGCCGTACCGTCGAGGTGCTGGCGTTGTTGCAAGCGGAGTTCGACATCGTGCTCATCGACTCGCCTCCCGTCCTGCCCGTCACCGATGCACTTGTGATCTCGGGCCTGGTGGACGCAACGCTGCTCATCTCGGTCTCCGGAGGTACGACCCGAAAGGAGGCGGCCCGCGCCGTCGAGCTTCTCCGCCAGGTCGACGCCCCCCTCATCGGGTCCGTCCTCAACGGGGTCCGGTCCGATGGCACCTACGAGTACCAGTACTACCAATACGAGCAGGACACGAAGCCACAGGCACCCAAGCGGAGGCCGTTCGCCCGTCCCGACATCGGCGCCGCACCCCTGTCTGCCGAGAAGTAGCCACCAGTTGCCTACGCGTCGTCGCCGAAGGCACCGGTGGAGCCTGGCGCGGCTGTTGCGGCGCCGACATCGGCAGCGTCCCACCGGTCATTCGAGGGGTGCATGGAGCCGCCGGGAACGGCGTGCCGCCCGCCGAGCACGGGTCGCCCTCCTTGGCTTCGGCGCGACATTGGGCCTGCTGGTCGTCGCCGCCGCGATCATCGGGTTCAACGACATCCGTCGGATCCGCTCCGACCTAGCGGCTGCACAGAACACATTGCAGGGAGCCATCAACGACCCTGGCGCGCTGCGGACCCCGGAGGGGAGGGCGGCGACGATCGCCGGCGTCGGCGGTGCGCAAGGGTCGATCGCCCTGGCGGCCACGCGCGCCAACGGATCCCTCCCGCTGCGGGGTGCCGGGTACGTGCCCGGGCTTCGTGCGCAACGCGATGGGCTGTTGCAGGTCATCTCCGACGCCGGCACGGCGGCCGAGACCGGCCGGGCTCTCCTGGCCAGGCTCGACGACCTGGCCGAGCGGAACCAACTCCGCGACGGACTTGTGCCCATCGATGCCGCCCGAGAGCTCGGGACCGACCTGGGGGCGACCGCCGGAGTGTTCGGGGGCCTCGTCCGCTCGACTGGCGGGTTGTGGGGCCCGCTGGCCGACGGCCGGCGCCGTCTCGACACCCTGGCGAGCGACGGGGCGCAGCGGTTGAGGGACGGAGCCGACGCGGTGGGGGCGGCGCTGACCTTCGCCGGAGCAAACGGCGACCGCCGGTACCTCGTCGCCGTGCTCAATAACGCGGAGATGCGCGACCAGGGGGCGATGCTGCAATACGTCATCGCCAAGTTCACCAAGAGCCGGCTGTCCTTCGAGGGGAGCGGGTCCGTGGGTGAAATCAGTCTCGACCGGCCGGCTTCGACGCCGCTCCCGCCCGGCACCCTGGCCGTATTCGGCCCGATCAAGCCCACCCAGCTCTGGCAGTCCGTGAATGCCACCGCCGACTTCGCCCTGACCGGACGGGTCATGGCCGATATGTACCGACAGGTCAGTGGGCGGGCCATCGACGGGGTCATTGCCATCGACGTGCCTGGTTTGGCTGCGCTCCTGCGTGTCGTCGGACCGGTGAGCGTGCCGGGTGTGGCCGGCGCGGTGGACAGCCAGAACGTCGGCCGCGTGCTCCTGCACGACCTCTACGAGGATGTCCCCTACTCGGGTGACCAGGCGGGTCGTCGGGAGAAGCTCGGTGATGTGACGCGGGCGGTGATCGACCGCATCACGTCCGGGTCGAGGGACGCGGTCGCGCTCGGGCGGGAGCTCGGGGATGCCGCGAAGGGCCTCCACCTCAGGCTCTGGAGCGCGACGCCCGAGGAGGAGAGTGTCTTCGAGCGCACCGGCCTCGGTGGCGGCCCGGCCGTGATCGCGGCCGACCGCACCTTCCACCTGGCGGTCGAGAACCGCACGGCGACCAAGCTCGACTATTACGTGAAGCCGTCCGTCCGCCAAGAGATCGAGTTGTCCAAAGGCGGAACGATGACCGTCAGGACCACCGTGGCCATCGAGAACCAGGCACCGGCTGGACGAGCCGCCCCTTCCTATGCACTGGGGCCTGATGCGTTCACGAAGAAGCCGGGTGACTACCTGGCGTGGGTACTGCTGTGGGGGCCGGCCGGGTCGATGCAGCTCCAGGGGGGGATTGAGGAATCCGGGCTCAACCTGTCCCAGTACGTGACCGGGATGAGCGCGGGGGAGCGGCGGGAAGTGGTGTTCCAAACCGTGATCCCCGATGCCGTCAGGAACGGAAAGGTCGAGTTGCGCCTCGTGCCCCAACCCCGGTTGGACGCTGTCCCGCTCGACATCCGGTTCAAGGGGGACGGATGGAGGACCGACGGCCCTGGATCCTGGCAGGGAGCATGGGACCGTGTCCTGACGTTCACCTGGCGAGTACAGAAATGAGGCGCCCGGCGCTTCCGGGACGAAAGCGGCTCCGCCATCCGCAGTTGGGGTACGATTGGGCAGTTCAAGATCGGGAGGTCGGGCCAGGATGAAACGAACCCAGGCGCTAGCCGCGCTGCTTGGTTTCTTGGGCGGCATGCTGCTCCTTATGGCACCGCCCGTATCAGCGCAGACCGGGTACCCGCCGGGTCCGTGCACGGTGTTCACGGGCGCGCAGGATGTCGGGAGTGTCGCCATTGGCCAGCGCTTCACTATCCAGCTCGCGCCCACCTGTGTGTTCACCGCCGGCGCGCCGTTGACCGTCACCGTAAACGGCATCGACATTCCCGGCAAGGTCTCCGATGCCAACGGGTTCGTGCTGGTCGATGTCACGGTCGTTTCCGCGACCCAGCTCTCCATCGACGACCCGGTCCTTACGCCAGCCAGGTGTGGCACTTCGGCCAACACGGTCGTGGCTCGGGGTCCGTCAACGGTCACCGGTGGCATCCCGGTAAGCCAGACGGCGACCTTCACCTTAAACTGCGCCGCCGCAGTTCCGGCCACTCCGGTCTCAGGCGGCCGACTGGCCCTCACCGGTGCGAACCTCATGCGTTGGGCGGCCATCGCCGTGGCGCTAGCTGCCATCGGATCGGTGTTCGTAGTCTCCGCCCGTCGGCGGGCGGCCCGGGCGTAACCAAAACCGGTCTTCGACACCCTGCCGGGCCTTCTTCGGTCCGGCAGTGTCGCGTCCGGGGGCGCGGCGCTCTGGCGCCCGGGTAGTGTGCTGGTCGTGGCCACCGAAGGTGGGGAGTCGCCCGCCGCCGACGCGCCTAGCGCCTTCGACGGCCCAGGGCCGTTGTTCGACGCCGAGCCGTCAGACGCCGATGTCGTGATCACGACGGTCGTCTCCGCCGACGACCCCCGGCCGCCGCCGCGTCAGCCAGCGCCGGCCCTTGACCCCGCGGACGACGAGATGGACTGGGGATGGGCGGCCGACGGCGACGCCCCCGTGCCGCCGGCCCAAGACCCGCCGCCGGCCGACCCGCCGGCCCCGGCCCAAGACCAGCCGCCGGCCCCGGCCCC
>JANMRJ010000254.1:0-1938 GCA_031370985.1 Acidimicrobiales bacterium | reverse complement strand
CTTCCAGATCCTCGGCGCCAACGGCCAGTCCGTTGTCACCCCGGCCGTTTCCTCCGCTGGTAGCACGGTTGCTTCCTCGCCGTCCTCCTCGGGCATCATCGCCCTGACCGTCGGCCTCGGCGCCCTCGGCCTGGCCCTGTTCGGCGCTGGCTTCGTGGCCTTCGTCCGTCAGGCCCGTCGTCGTGATGTCCCCGTCACCGCTTCGGTGCGCAAGTAGCCATCTGAGAGGCAACAGCAAGACCAAGTAGTTCCGACCTCTGCCGGGCCCTCGGGTCCGGCAGAGTCGCGTCCGAGGTGGGCGACGGATTCCGAACTGGGGTCACGTCCAAGATGGGCGCAAACGCCGGCGCGACATCCCGCGACATCCCGCAACGCCCCAACTATCGGCGACGCTTCGCCGGCCTCTTCCCGCCGGGCCGCGGCTTCTGGCCCGACTGGCGAGCCCGCGCCGGTTCCACCCGGACGGGAGACGGCAGTTTGAGGACCAGGACGGCGCCCACGATCGGGGCCCCGCCCGCGAGGACCAGGAGCACCGTGCGCAGCGCGCTGGAACCGCCGGCGCCGGCGGAGTGCGTGCCGGAGCTGGCAACGACGAACCACCCCGCGGTGTCGAGCTCGGTGAACACGCCGTTGTCCTGGCCGTAGGGACGGAAGACCGTCTCCTGCCAGCTCTGGCCGTCGGCGGAGAAGAGCAGGCGATCGCCGCGCTCGGCCGCGGTCAGGGCGATCGTGCCCTTCGCCGGAAGCCGGGTCAGCGTCGTGCCCGACGGCCGGTACGAGATCGCCACCTGGTACGCGTTGCTGACAGCGCGCAACCCGGCCGGCAACGGTCCCAACGTGCCCGAGTCGACGGGGACCACCCGGACCGTGATCGACGTGTCCGGCGGATTGGCCGGCACGGAACCCTTGTCGAGGCCGACGATGGCCTGGGCGTCGTCGGTCGACACGTTTGACGCCGGCGCGCCATCGTCCACGACGCTGATCTGGCGCTCTGTCGGCTTCGGGGCCACGTTGTCGCCGGCCCGTTCCGGCGGTGGTTTGACCCAGGCGTACGGCGTGGGCGGCACGAAGCCGTCGAAGAGGGGCAGCACGGGGCGCGACGCCAGCCGCCCGGTGGCCAGCGCGACCAGGACGTACAACAGGGCCAGGCCGGCGCCGGCCCGAACCGCACGGGCCGGACCCGCCGTCGGGGACCGGGGCCTCACTGAATGGGGCCTCACTGGATGGGCCTCACTGGATGGGAATCGACTGCACGGGCCGAGTGGCGAACGCCGGCGGCCACACGACCACCTGGGTGGCGGCGTCGACCCACTGCCAGATGACGCTCACTGCCCGCCGGTTCTCGCCAGCGTCGTCGATGCCCGGACCGGCGAGGTCGAGGCCAGCGCCGTTGGGCAGCATGCCGGCGTCGAGCTTGAGGGTGCGGGCCATCTGGGCGACCTCGGGGGCGGTCATGCCGCCGGCCGCGGGCAGCACGTGGCCGACGAGCGCCCAGGTGTTGGCGAAGCCGGAGAGCGCGGCCGGCGTCATGTCCGCCTGGTGGTGCTCCCGGTAGCGCGACTGGCCCCACGCCAACACGTCACGGCCGGCGGGCAGCAGGGCGTCGAGGCGGACATCGCGGCCGTCGGGCTTGTCAGAGGCGAACAGGCCGACGGCGGCCGGGCCGAGGGCGGCGGCGAAGGACGGCATGCAGTAGCTGGAGCTGGTCCCGATACTCGCCTTGAGGTGAAGTCCCTCAGACACTTGGGCCTTGCGCAGGGCGATGCCGTCGTCGAGGTAGGCGGACACGAACAGCACGTCGGGCGTGGTGGCGGCGATCTGGCGGACCAGGGCTGGGGCGTCAAGGTCTCGCACCGAGTATGGGAACGTGCCGACCAGCTGCTGACCGGTGGCCTTGGCCTCCTCGGCCGCGCCGAGGCCGACCGACCGCCCGTAAGC
>JANMRJ010000998.1:0-1133 GCA_031370985.1 Acidimicrobiales bacterium | reverse complement strand
GCCGGAGAGGAGACCGGCGATGCGTTGGCTGGCAGACCGCAGGAGTTGGCTTGCCCGCTCAGGGGACTCCGGCGCCACCACAACGGCCATCCCGCCGGGGAGACGCTGGGCGTGGTCGAGGATGACATCACCCGGTGGCTGGCGAGAGGCCGCCAGGCTCACCAGGCCCGGCTCCCGGCTCAGCCCGTAGCGCAGTGCGAGAACGCCACCGTCGGCATCGGCCTCCACCAGCACGGCCTCCTCGAGCACCCCGGCGAGGGTCATGGCCAGCGTCGTGGCCCCGCCCGAGCGGACCGACCCGACCGCGATGGCCGTCATTTGCTCACCAGGACGAGGCGCACCGGACCACGCTCTGCGGCGGCGGCGACACGGTTTGCCTCGGCCTCGGGGAGCTTGATCGACACGAAGCGACGTCCCTGGGTCCCGAGGTCACCGACGGCGTAGACCGCGGCACGGGTTGCGAGCACCGAGGGCTGCCCGCCAGGTGTCGGCGCGGCTGCCGCGCCCTCGGTCGGGCCGGCGATCACGTTGACGAGGTCGCCGGGAAGCAGCGCCGTCGCCGGCACCTGTCCAGGCTCCAGGGCCAGGCCGACGACGCCCTCGTTGGCGCCGATCGTGACCCGAGGAGCAACGCTTCCGCCAGTAAGGAGGGTGCCGGCCGGTAGGTCGGTGAGGGCGACACGACCGATCACCGCGGCGGTATCTGTGCGCGCCAGGTGGGCGATCCGGTCATCACTGGCCAGGTACACGACCCGCAGGTCCGACGCCTCCATCACGTGTCCACGCGCCACCGGTCCCGCCAGAGCCAGCGCCGGTTGCTTGTCGGTGGAGCTCATGTGCCACAGCACCGCGGCCAGGGCGAAGCCGACCATGAGAGCGACGCCGACCACCAGCTCGGGCACACGGGCACGCCGTCCCGGTGGCGGTTCGACCCGCAGTTGTGTCGGGCTCGGCGCCGATCCGTTGGTGTGCGCCCGCGTTGGTTCAAGCTTTGTAGCCATGGGTCCTCCCCGTTACTCGGTCTCGACCGCCTGGATCTCGCCGACCTGGACTGGCCGCGACGCCGTACGCGTGATGCTGGCCAGGCTGCCGCCCGGCCCGATGCTGGATGTCCACGAGACCGCGAACTCCAC
>JANMRJ010000984.1:0-1418 GCA_031370985.1 Acidimicrobiales bacterium | reverse complement strand
GTCATCCCGAGCCCGTTCTTGAACAGGTCGAGATACCACTGGACGGCCGTCTTGGTCTCGGGAGTGTCAACCGTGTTGGTCGTGCCATCGGCGGAAATGATCGATCCGCCCTGGGCGTAGAGGAACGCGAGCCCGCGGTCGAGGCCCGGGTTGAGGCAGATCGGCGCCTTGAGGCCGTCCTTGCCCTTGAGCGCGGTGGCCGCGGTCACGAGCTCATCGAGCGTCGTCGGGGCCGTCGTCACCTCGGCGGTGTTGTAGGCCATCCCGATCGTGTTGCCGTCCTTGGCCAGACCATAGGTCTTGCCGTCGGTGCCCTTGAAGACCGACTGGTAGCCGGGGAAGAAGGTGCTCGTGTCGAAGCCCGACTTGGCGATGTAGTCGTCGAGCGGCTCGAGGAACCCGTTGTCGCTCCACGGCTGGGCGAACGACGCGTCGACGTAGAACACGTCCGGAACGTTCTTCGAGGCGAAGTTCGTGGCCATCACCGCGGCGTAGTCGCCGGCGATCACCTTGTAATCGGCCTTGACCTTCGGGAAGGCGGTCTGGAACGCCGCGACCGTTGCCTTGAGGGCCGCGTTCTCCGCGTCGGACGACTGCCAGCCCGAGAGGGTCGCGGTGCCCGTGATCGAGGCGGGATCGAACGCAGCGGCGCTCGGGGTCGTGCTGCCGGCAGCGGCGCTGGAGCCCGACGTGGGGGCGGCGGAACTTCCGCCGGTGGCCGGTGACTGGGTCGAGCCGGTGCTCGAACAGGCGCCGACGATCAGGACGATCGCCGCCGTCGTTGCAAGGAATCGACGCATTGGCTGGTGCTCCTCCTCGGAACAATGCCGGAGCCGCACGAGGCGGACGGCGAGCGCCCGCGGAACCTGGCCGCGGACATGTGTAGGCGCAGGGTTGCTTCTCCCTGCGTCCAAGCGCCGTCGCCTATCGGGTCGCGGCGCATACAGGTGCGTTGCAAACGACCGCCGTTTCGGGCCGTGACCATGTCAGGCGGTCGGGTGCCCGGGTTCGAGGCCCTCCTCCGGCCCGGTCAGGCGGTCGCGCGACCCAGCTCGGCCAGCCGTCGCTCGAGGAAGGCACGCTCCGGCGCATTCGTGGTGAGCTCGATGGCGCGCCGATACGCGGCCGCGGCCGGCGCGCGCTCGCCCAGCCGGCGCAGGAGATCGGCTCGGGTCGAGTGAAGGTACGGGTAGTCCGCAAGCTGACCGGCGGCCGTCAGCCGCTCGACGATGGCGAGCCCGGCCGCGGGTCCGTCGGCCAGCGCGACCGCCACGGCCCGGTTCAGCTCGACGACCGGCGATGGCTGCATGTCGCCGAGGATCCGGTAGAGCGCCGCGATCTGGGCCCAGTCGGTGGCGTCGGACGAGGCCGCCTCGTCGTGGAGCGACGCGATCGCCGCCTGGAGCTGGTACGGCCCC
>JANMRJ010000925.1:0-1890 GCA_031370985.1 Acidimicrobiales bacterium | reverse complement strand
GCCGACCGGCTGGACAGCTACCGCAAGGTCCAGGGCGAGATGGCGGAGTCGGCCAGGGAGCCGTGGGCCAAGGCCGCCGACAACCAGCAGGGCCGGATCATCCACCGGGCCATGAAGAAGGCGCCCAAGAAGAAGCGCTAGTGGTGCCGCCGATAAGTACAGCGGTGTAACTTTCGGGCTGTCACTCCCTCGTCTCGCGGAGGTGCCCGTGCCTCGTCGTTCGCCGTTCGTGGTCGTGTTGTCGAGCGAGGAACGTGCGGTGCTGGAAGAGCGGGCCGCGTCACGGTCGGCGTCGCACTCCTCGGTCGTGCGTGCTCGGATCGTGCTGCTGGCAGCGGAGGGCCTGCAGAACATCGACATTGCCGCTCGGGCCGGCGTGTGCGTCGATGTGGCGTCGCGTTGGCGGAAACGTTTCAGTGAGGCGGGCATCGTCGGGCTGGCGGACCGTCCCCGATCGGGACGGCCTCGGCGGTTCGGACCCGAGGTCGTGGCCGGCATCAAGGCCCTAGCCTGCGAGCCACCAGAGAAGCGGGCCGTCCCGTTGTCGCGGTGGAGCTCGGCCGAGCTCGCCGTCCAAGCGGTCGACGAAGGGATCGTGGGGGCGATCTCCTCGTCGACGGTGCGGCGCTGGCTGCACGCCGATGCCATCAAGCCGTGGCGCTACCGGTCGTGGATCTTCCCTCGTGACCCCAACTTCGCCACCAAGGCCGCACGGGTGCTCGACCTGTACGCCCGCGTCTGGGACGGCGTCCCGCTCGGCCCCGACGACTATGTGATCTCCGCGGACGAGAAGTCCCAGCTCCAGGCACTACGCCGCCGCCATCAGGGCCGCCCGGCCGGCCCCGGCCAGGTCGCACAGGTCGAGTTCGAGTACACCCGGGGAGGGACCCTGGCCTACATGGGCGCCTACGACGTCCACCAGGCCCGCCTGTTCGGCACCGTCGCCGACAAGACGGGGATCGTGCCGTTCATGGATCTGGTCTCCCGGGTCATGACCGCCGAGCCCTACGCGTCGGCTCGGCGCGTGTACTGGGTCGTCGACAACGGCTCATCGCACAACGGGCAACGCTCGCTCGACCGGATGGCCGCGGCATGGCCGACCGCCCGGCTCGTACACCTGCCCGTGCACGCCTCGTGGCTCAACCAGATCGAGGTCGTGTTCTCCGTCATCCAACGCAAGGTCATCAAGCCCGCCGACTTTGAGGACCTCGCAGCGTTGGCCGACCGGCTGCGCCGCTTCACCGACCGCTACAACCGCACGGCGGCACCCTTTGACTGGCGGTTCACCACCGCCGACCTCGAAGCCATGCTCCAACGCCTCGACACCACCGGCAGCTCCCAGGGCACCGTCGCGGCCTGAACGCCCTCGGGCGGCCAGGATGGGGCCGGATGAAGAGCCCGCCGGAGTCGACCAGGGCCAGCCTCACCAGCCGCCTCAACACCCACTCCCGCGCCCGGTGGCCTGCGCTCGCCGGTGTCGATGTGCGCTTCCGGGCCGGGTTCGCCTACGTCGACGGGCAGCTCCGAGACGGCACGACGGTCAAGCTGTGCCGGCTCCGCTACGGCGGCTCCGCCCACCTGTGGGGCTTCGCCGTCTACCGGGCCAGCCACGACGACTACGAAGACTCCTACCTGCCCACCGGCACGCCGCTCGGCACTGCAGAAGACGCCCTCGACTGCGCCGCCGGGCTCTACATCAACACCAGCGAATAGCCCTGAAATACACCGACGAACTTCCGCGCGGGACCACTAGCTAGGTGTGGGCTGGTGGGCGGGGGGCCAGGCGCCCAGAGGGCGGCCGATCTCCCAGTGGTGGCCGTAGGGGTCGACCACCTTGCCCAGTCGCCAGCCGTGGGCGTCCTCGGGTGGCCGTGCGCCGGTCGCGCCAGC
>JANMRJ010000908.1:0-1763 GCA_031370985.1 Acidimicrobiales bacterium | reverse complement strand
CACGGTCACCCCCGAGCGGCTTGAGATCCTGCGCCAGGCCGACGCCATCGTGATCGAGGAGATCAAGCGGGCCGGGCTGTACGGCGAGCTGTGGCAGAGCTTCGCCGTGCTCCCGGCCATCCGCACCGTCGGTGTCATGGGCGACGAGCGGACCTACGCCTACCCGATCATCATTCGGGCCGTCGTGAGCGACGACGCCATGACCGCCGACTGGGCCCGGCTGCCCCACGACCTGCTCGAATGCCTGTCGAGCCGGATCATCGCCGAGGTCGCCGGCGTGAACCGGGTGGCGCTCGACATCACGTCCAAGCCGCCCGGCACGATCGAGTGGGAGTGATCTCCCGTTGTGTACGGAAATGGTCGTGATTTGGGCCGAAAACGCCCTTTTCACAGCCACTTGCGTACGCGAATCGCGTTTCAGGCATCCGCCGGCGGTTCCAGGGTCATGAGGACGGCGAGGCCGAGCCCGGCGAGGCCGGACATGACAGTGATGCCCGCCCAGAGCTCGACCGACCAGCCCACGCTGTAGAAGGTGGCGAGCACGGCGAAGTAGGTCAGCCACAGCACGACTGGCACGATGAAGCCGACGACGCGGAGCACCGTCGCCGGCGGCCTCGACGGCTGTAGGGCCTGGGCCAGGAGGTCGGCGGTGACGCCAGCGACCACGCCGGCGAGGACGGTCTCGCCCATCTCGAAGCCGGTCAGGGCGCAGTCCAGCACCACCACGACCGAGAACAGCAGCGTGAGGGCGCCCGCCGCCAGGCGCCAGCGGCGCAGCAGGAGCAGGGTCGGCCCCAGCAGGATCAGGGTGGTGAGGAGGACCGCTGCGAACCCCTCGAGCTGCAGCTCGTCGGCCAGCCACCCACCGCCGCGGTCGATGCCGCCGGCGAAGCGGTACGGCTCGGCGGTCATGGCGTTGGTCAGGAACGGCGAGAGGTGCATGAAGAAGAAGGCGACCGTGGCCGTCACGGTCGTCGTCGAGAGCAGCGCCGGCAGGGGCAGTGACCGCTGCTCGGCGTCTGACCACGCCGCCCGTAGCGGGCTGGACACGACGAGCAGGCCGCTGACGAAGAGCACCAGGTGCGTCGGGCTGAGGAGCGCCTCGATCCCGATCTCAACGCCGAACGCCAGGTGCCACGCCATGTCGGCCCCGCCGCCGGCGGCGAACAGGGCCAGACCGGCGAACCCCCACCCATACCCGACTGGGACGGCGCCGTGCCGGCGGTACCGGGAGAGCATCCACCACGCCGTCGCCGCGAACCCCGAGTAGAAAATGCCGTGCCAGGGGGTGAAGAACGACTCCGGCTTGGCGTTGTTGTGGGCCCAACCGTCGATGAACAAGCCACCGATCAGCCACGCGCCGAACGCAACGGTGAGCAGGTCTTCCTTGGCCGAGAGCCGCGGTCGCTCGGCCCTGCTCCTCGCCGGGGCCGGAGCCCTGATGGCCATGTCCACAGCCTAGGCATCGGTACGCTGGACGCACCGATGCCACCTCTCGATCTGCTCGCCAACCTCAACCCGGTGCAGCGGGAGGCCGTCACCCACCCCGGCGGGCCGCTGCTGATCGTGGCCGGCGCCGGCTCCGGGAAGACCCGGGTCCTCACCTCGCGGGTGGCGTGGCTGATCCGTGACCAGGGCGTCTCGCCGTTCGAGATCCTGGCCATCACGTTCACCAACAAGGCCGCGGATGAGATGAAGGGGCGGGTCGCGGCGCTGGTCGGGCCGGTGGCCCGCAAGATGTGGGTGTCCACGTTCCACTCGGC
>JANMRJ010000901.1:0-1616 GCA_031370985.1 Acidimicrobiales bacterium | reverse complement strand
ACAGCCGGATTGTCCATCACAGCCAGCTCGGAATTTCATCGGGCTTCAACGGGTAGCCCTTATAGACGCCCTGCTCACGGTTCGAGAGGCGGGCCTCAAAACAACGATTGTTTTGTCGAAGCCATACGTACCGGGGAAAGTCGCCTTCCCAGGGCCCGCCGAACTGCCCCGCAGCGATCGCCTCGCGCAGCCATGCGCTGAGGACGGCCTCATCCTTGAGGTCTGCCGGGCACGGCGTAGCGTCTGAGCGCAGTCGGCGAGGCCCCGCAGCTGACAGGTAGTCCTTGTGCTCAGCGCTGCCGTGGTAGGACGTGCGGCTTGCTAGCACGGCAACGTCGATGCCAGCCGGCGCGTCGACTCTCTCTCGTCGCATTGGACGATGGCGCTTCGGCGCTCGCACGGTGCTCCTAGTCGGCTTCTCACATTGCGTTGGTGCGGTCAGCGTAGTAGCGCCATCACTTGCTGAGCCGCCCGGGTACCTACTCGTCCTGGAGCAGCCCGTCGCGGATGGCGGCACTGATCTCGCCGAGCTGGCGCACCTGCTCGGGGGTGAGGACATCGAACAGGTGCCGGCGGACGCCCTCGACGTGGCCCGGGGCGGCGCACTCGATGGCGGCGAAGCCCTTGTCGGTCATGACGGCCAGCGCCCCGCGCTTGTCGGTCGAGCAGACATCCCGCCGCACCCATCCCGCCTCCTCCAGCCGGCTGATGGCGTGCGACAGGCGGCTGCGGGAGGACTGGCACACGTCGGCCAGCTGGTTCATGCGCAGCGTGCGGCAGGGGGCCTCGGACAGGGCGACGAGGATCTCGTAGTAGGTGTGGGGCATGTCGGCGTTGTGCTGGAGCTCGCGGTCGAGGTGGTCGGTGAGGAGCCGCATGGCGGTCAGGAAGGCGCGCCACGTGCGCTGTTCGTCGTCGCTCAGCCACCGAGTCTCGGCCATGGGCCTAGTGTACCGAGGAAGTTGAAACCTCAACCGCCCGATCGTCGAGAACATCTCGTGGACGATCCTGCCGACCCCCGGGTGGCCGACTTCTTCCGGCTCAACGACTCCGAGCTCCGGCGCCGGCGGGAGGGCGCCGACGGCGCCGGCGAGGGGTTCTTCGTGGCCGAGGGGGTCCTGGTCATCCGCCAGCTCCTGCTGTCGCCCTACCGGGTCCGCTCGCTCCTCGCCACAGACCAGGGCCTGGCCGCCCTGGACGACGTGCTGGCGGTCGTCGACGCGCCGGTCTACCGGGTGAGCCAGTCCGTCATGACATCACTCACCGGGTTCCACTTCCACCGGGGCGCCCTGGCCTCCGCCGAGCGGCGGCCGCATCCCGACTTGGCGACGGTGGTCGCCGACGCCGACCTCGTCCTGATGGCGGAGGGCGTCACCGACAACGAGAACCTCGGGGCCCTGTTCCGCAACGGCGCTGCGTTCGGCGTCGACGCGGTGGTGCTCGACGCCACGTCCGCCGACCCGCTCTACCGGCGGTCGGTCCGGGTGTCGATGGGACAGGTCCTCCGCCTGCCCCACACCCGGGTGCCCAATGCGCCGGCGGCCATCCGGGAGCTGCAGGGGCTCGGGTTCGAGGTGCTGGCCTTGACGCCGGCCGCCGGCGCCGAGGATGCCCAG
>JANMRJ010000806.1:0-1075 GCA_031370985.1 Acidimicrobiales bacterium | reverse complement strand
CGGCGGAGATCGTCCGCCCGGGCGTGTGCGCGGTGGCCACCCGGGGGCCGTCGCGCTACTTCGGGGGCGACGACGCCCTGGTCGCCCTGGTGGCGGCCGCGGTCGGCTCGGTGCTTCCCCCGGGCGCGCCGGCGTGCCGGGTGGGTATCGCCGACGGGCCGTTCGCGGCCGAGCGGGCCGCCCGGCAGGGGCTGGTGGTGCCGGCGGGGTCGAGCGCCGAGTTTCTGTCTGGCTTCCCGGTTTCCACGTTGGGCGACGTGGGGCTGGCCGACCTGCTGGTCCGCTTGGGCATCCGGGCCCTCGGCCAGCTGGCCGCACTCCCGGCGCCCTCGGTGCTGGCCCGCTTCGGGCCGGCGGGCGCGGCGGCGCACCGGCTGGCCCGTGGGCTCGACGAGCGCCCCCTGGCCGTCCGCACCCCCCCGCTCGACCTGACCATGGCCGCCGAGCTCGACCCGCCGGCCGAGCGCATGGAGACCGCCGCCTTCGTGGCCAAGAGCCTGGCCGACCGCCTCCACGACGCCCTCGGCGCCCAGGGCCTCACCGCCACTCGGGTGCTGGTCGAGGCCGAGTGGGAGCACGGCGAGCGCATGGGCCGGCGCTGGCGGCTCGACGGCAACAGCGGTCGGTCGGCTGCGGCGCTGGCCGACCGGGTGCGGTGGCAGCTCGACGGGTGGATGACGGCCGGCACCGGGGCGGCCGGCGCCGACCGGCCGTCGGGCGGGCTGACGCTCCTGCGCCTGGTGCCGGAGGAGGTCCGTCCCGACGACGGGCGGCAGATGGGCTTCTGGGGCGGTGACCGTGCTGCGGCGGAGCGGGTCGGCCGGGCGCTGGCCCGGGTCCAGGGCATGCTCGGCCCCGACGCCGTCGTCACCGCAGTGCCCGCCGGCGGGCGCAGCCCGGCCGAGCAGGTCCGGCTGGTCCCGTGGGGCGAGCGCCCGGCGGCGGGGGCCGGCGGCGGCGGCGAGCCGTGGCCGGGGCGGATCCCGGCACCGGCGCCGGCCACCGTCCACTCGTCGCCCGTACCGGCCGGCGTCCATCTGGCGGCCGCACCGGCCGGCGTCCATCTGGCGGCCGT
>JANMRJ010000702.1:0-10850 GCA_031370985.1 Acidimicrobiales bacterium | reverse complement strand
TCGCCGATGATCTCCATGTCCGCCGAGGCGGAGAACGCTTCGCTGAGCAGGCTGTGAGCTTCGTCCTCGGCGCGGGCGTAGTGAGCGCCGAGGGCACGAGCGAGGGTTCCCTCGGCGTTCCAGGCCGCCATGCGGGCGGCGTCGTGGATGCGCTTGCGTTCGTCGTCGAGGCGCATGGCGCCGGGCCGGATGCTCCCGAGTGCGACCTTGGCCGGGACCGCCGCCGAGCGTTCGGCCAGCTCGGCCAGGGCGATGCGGGCATCGCTGATGGGCTGCGCCGATGCGCTGTTGGTGGCCAGCGCCGCGGATGCCACCGCAGCCTTGGCCGCGCTCAGCTCGCCTCGGGCACCGGCCAGTTCCTTGCGGGCCTTGGCCTTGGCCGGGTTGGGCACGAGCCGGGTGAGGTCGTCGGGGACCTTGGCGTAGGAGTCCATGGCGTCGAGGCCTCGAGGGCGCATGAACCGGAACAGGTTCTCCTCCCGCCAGCGGCCGAACATGGCCTGGGCCACCTCGGTGACTTGGAGGTCGGCCCTGGTGGTCAGTACCTGGGTCTGGTGGCCACTGGCCGCATCGAGGCGGGTCACCTGGCGACAGGAGAACTCCTTGCGGCCCTTGTCATAGGCAATGGTGACCTGGCGGTCGGCAAGCAGGTAGGTGGCCGGGTGCCCGAAGGCGTCGCTGACCCGCTGCGGCGTGAAGGCGTCGGCCGGTTCGGGGCTGAGGGGACCCTTCTTGTAGGTGAGGATGTGAAAGCCGGCCGCCACCAGCTCGACGAAGAGCGCCGGGCTCCAACCTCCCCGGTCGAAACAGATAGTGGGCCGGGCATCGGGGCCCAGGAGCTCTCGGATGGCCCGGGTCGCCTCCTTGAGCTCTCCGGCCAGGGATGTCCCCGGCACCGAGGACCACACCAGCACCGCGTCGCCTCGGGCATCGGCCAACCAGGTGTCGGTGGTGGCGGCCATGGCGATGCGGGCCCGGGCCAGGTGTGTGCGCGACAGGTCCGCCCCGCCGTGGTAGGCCCGCACATGGCCGTCGATGTACAGGATCCCCATGGCCTCGGGGTGGGCGGCGACGTGACGGTGGGCCAGGCCCATCACCAGGGCGTCGGAGAGCCGAAGATCAGCGAGGGCCTCCACGCGCCGGCGCATGGTGCCGACCTCCGGGGCCCGGTCCAGGCCGAGCAGGCGCCCCAGCGACAGCGGGTCGATGCGGGTGAGGCCCTCGGCCCGGGGCTCGCGCAACAAGGCGGCGAACACCAGGGTCAACAACAGCGAGCGGAGGCCGTAGAACGCGGCCTTCGGGGCGCCGTAGACGGTGTGGGCCACCTCCAACAGCCCGGTGACAGCCAGGGCGGGAAGGACCAGCAGTACCCCGGCGAAGGGCAGGCTCGCCCCTTCGGTGATCACCGGCTCGGCACCACGGAGCAGCCCGGCATGGGCCAACGCCCGCTCGACGTGGCGCGGCCCGGGCCGGGCCAGCGCCACCAGCGCGCTCGGCTCCGGCTCAGGCCCGGGGCCGACGGGGTGCCCCACGGCGGCGGCGGCATCACGCTCTGCCTGGGCGGCCAGTGCCCGGCGCACGGTGTCGGTCGACACACCCACTGCGGAGGCGACCCCCAGCAGCGATGCGCCCTCGGCCCGCAACGAACAGCAGCGGGCCGCCAGCTCGGGAGTCAGCTTGGACGGGCCCTTCGGTCCGCGCCGTTCGACTCCCAGCCCCTCGACGCCCTCGGCTTCCCATGCCTGGACCCAGTCCCGCAGCGTGTTGTGGTGCACCCCGAAACCCTGGGCCACCTGGTAGCGGTGTGCCGCGGCGGTCACGACCAGGCTCACCGCCGCCAGTCGTCGGCCGACGATGTCACCGCGCAGCCAGCACGAGGTCGCCATCCCCCAGATGAAGACGACGCCGCCCTCGTCGTTCTCCACCAGGGCGGCCGCCGGGCCGATGATCACCGAGCCGGCGGGGACGAGCGGGAGCGGCTGACCGTGGCGCACGCTGCCCATCCCAGCACTCTCCAGGACATCGGCGATGCTCACAAGTAATTATCTCACACTTCAGACCGCCATGGACGCATTTCCCATATGAAATATGGGGTCCCCCCCCCATGCTGGGAGTCCTGGAATCCGAGGATGCCCACCACGCCGAGGATCACGACGACGGCGCCGAAGCGGCTCGACGGGCCGGCGCCGGCTTCGAGCCGTGGTCCGGGCACATGATCCCGACCGCGGTGCGGATGGCGCAGTCGGGGCAGATCGGGGTGTCGCAGGTAGCGCAGGTGAGCCGGGTCGGCCGGAGGTGGCGGGTACAGGTGAGTTCGGGGGCGCCCTCCACGGCGGGAAAGGCTAGCGAGTGCGCGGTGGGTAGGCTCCCAAACCATGGTTGAGGCGAACCCGACGATTGAGGCATTCCAGCTCGAGGAGCGGCGATTCCCGCCGTCGGAGGCGTTCAAGAAGGACGCGCTCATCGTCGACTCGTGGATGTACGACGACGCCGGCCGGGACTGGCAGGGCTTCTGGGCCCGGCAGGCCCTCGATCTTCTCGACTGGTCCGAGGAGTGGCACACCATCTTGGAGTGGGACCTCCCCTTCGCCAAGTGGTTCGTCGGCGGCAAGCTCAACGTGTCGTACAACTGCGTCGACCGCCACGTCGAGGCTGGTCGGGGCGACAAGGTGGCCTTCCACTGGGAGGGCGAGCCCGGCGATACCCGCACCATCACCTACGCCGACCTCCAGGCCGAGGTCGCCCGCTTCGCCGCGGTGCTGCGCAGCCTGGGCGTGACCAAGGGCGACCGGGTGGCCATCTATATGCCGATGATCCCCGAGCTCCTGGTGGCCATGCTGGCCTGCGCCCGCCTCGGCGCCCCGCACTCGGTGGTGTTCGGCGGGTTCTCGTCGGAGTCGCTCCGCGACCGGATCAACGACGCCGAGGCCAAGGTCCTGATCACTGCCGACGGTGGATGGCGGCGGGGCCAGGTCATCCCGCTCAAGGAGAACGCCGACGCGGCCGTCGCCGAGACGCCGTCGATCGACCATGTCATCGTCGTCCGCCGCACCGACAAGCCGGTGGCTTGGGACGACACCCGTGACCGCTGGTACCACGACCTCATGGCCGGCGTGTCCGACGAGGACGCGGCGGTCGCCCCCGAGCCGATGGACGCCGAGGACCTCCTGTATCTCCTCTATACCTCGGGCACCACGGCCAAGCCCAAGGGGATCATGCACACCACGGGCGGCTACCTGACCCAGGTGGCGTTCACCCACAAGTACGTCTTCGACCTCCACGCGGAGCGCGATGTCTATTGGTGCGCGGCCGACATCGGCTGGGTCACCGGCCACAGCTACATCGTTTACGGCCCGCTGGCCAACGGGGCCACGTCGGTGATGTACGAGGGCAGTCCCGACTTCCCCCAGAAGGACCGCTGGTGGTCGATCATCGAGCGCTACAAGGTGAGCATCCTCTACACCGCGCCCACCGCCGTCCGCACGTTCATGAAGTGGGGCACGCAGTACCCCGAAGCCCACGACATGTCGTCGCTGCGGGTCCTCGGCTCGGTGGGGGAGCCCATCAACCCCGAGGCGTGGATCTGGTACTACGAGAACATCGGCGGCGGCCGTTGCCCGCTGGTCGATACCTGGTGGCAGACCGAGACCGGCGCCATCATGATCTCAGCCCTCCCCGGGGCCACCACGCTGCGGCCCGGCTCGGCCACGTTCCCGTTGCCGGGCATCGGGGCGGAGGTGGTCGACGACCAGGGCAACGTCTGCCCGACCGGCGGTGGCTACCTGACCCTCACCCGGCCGTGGCCGTCGATGCTGCGGGGCATCTACGGCGACCCGGAGCGGTACCGCCAGACCTACTGGTCACGGTTCGACGGCCGCTACTTTGCCGGCGACGGGGCGCGGATCGACGACGACGGCTACTTCTGGCTCATGGGCCGGGTCGACGACGTGATGAACATTTCCGGGCACCGGGTGTCGACCACCGAGGTCGAGTCCGCTCTCGTCGACCACCCCTCGGTGGCCGAAGCTGCGGTGGTGGGTGCCAAGGACGAGACGACCGGGCAGGCCATCATCGCCTTCGTCACCCTGAAGGGCGGGATGGAGGCGTCGACCGAGCACGGCGAGGCGCTGCGCCGGCATGTCACCAAGAAGATCGGTGCCGTCGCCCGACCCAAGACGGTCATCTTCACCGACGACCTGCCCAAGACCCGCAGCGGCAAGATCATGCGCCGGCTCCTGCGCGATGTCGCCGAGGGCCGCGACCTCGGCGACACCACGACCCTCGCCGACGCCTCGGTCGTGGACGAGATCAAGCGACGCGCATCCGCCGGCGGACCCGACGAGGAGTAGCCAGCTGTCCGACATCCCCAAGCACTGGCGCTGGCGGGAGGCCCCGGTGGCCGGCGCCGCGGTGCTGGTCGACATCGACGGCGTCCTCTCCGACGCCACCGGCCGCCAGCATTTCCTGGAGGACCAGGCCAAGCGCAACTGGCGGGCGTTCTTCGACGCCTGTGGCGACGATCCGGTCATCGCCGAAGTGGCCCGCCTGATCGATCTGCTCGACCGCGACCTGGCGATCGTCCTCCTCACCGGCCGGCCCGTGCGGGTCCAGCCCCAGACGCTGGCGTGGCTCGAGCGCTACGGCGTGCGCTGGGACATGCTCATCATGCGCAACGCCGGCGACTACGCCGCGGCCCGCGAGTTCAAGCGGGGCACCGTGGGCGAGCTCCGCGACCACGGCTTCGACCTCCGGCTTGCGTTCGAGGACGACCGGCGGAACGCCGAGATGTTCCACGAGGAGGACGTTCCCTGCGTCTATATCCACTCCGGGTACTACGAGTAGGGAAGGTCCGGCACGGCGGTCCGGGCTACCGCCTGATGAACCAGATCGACGACACGGTGCAGCTCTACGGGTTGCAGCGCGCCATGCACCACCATGCGTGGCCGGGCCAGGAGCAGCCCGGCTTGTGCTCCTGCTTGCTGCGGATGACGGCATGTTCGGCCGTCGCCGATCTGGCCACGGTCACCTGGTCCAAGGCGGAAAGCGAAATGGTCCAGACGGCGACGGGCCCCTCCTCGGCGCAAAACGCCCCGCTGGTGGTCTCGCCTTGTGGGCAGACACCGATGAGGCGTTTGGTGGTGAGCAGGAGGGTGGACTTTCCCCGCATGGCGAAGGTTTCCGGCTGGTCGGAGCCGTCAAGCAGCACCACCGAGAGCACGAAGGCCGCCCTGCCGCCTCAGTGGCCTCGGGCACCGGGAACCACGATGAGGGGTCGTACCTCACGCCCACCAGGGTAGGAGAAATTCCCCGCCTGTCGCTCGACTGGGGGCTGACGCGAGCCAACTCGAACTGCATGGCAGGCCGGGGGGCGGCGCCGAAGGGATCGTCATTGTCCATGTCCCCCCACCACGATTCGATCTGGTCTCTGGGACCGTCACTTGGGTCAACGGCTCGAGGCCTATCGGCATCATGTTGACCCGTTTTGCCGAGGACGGCATGACCGGCGACATGGTCCAGCCACGGCGCCTCCTCGACATTGAGGTGGACGTCACTGAGATTCGACCTCCGTACGAGCGAGTCTTCTGAGCGGGTCGGACTCTCCGAGTCGGACCTCATGTCAGGAATCGGCGCGTACGAGCCGTGCTGGCAGGTGGCCCGGGCCGCTCACCAGCTTGGTTTGCATGGAGTGATCGCGCCAGCCGCGTCCGGCCTCGGCGAGACACTCGCTCTGTTCGAGGAGCATCTCCCGGCCAACGAGCTTCCTCGGCTCATTCACGACGGAGAGGTTTGGGACGGCCTGCCAGCCGATCCTCGTCGGCTCCGACTCGTGCCGAACGAGAACACCGGCTAGCGGTTCGGCTGGCGGGCTAGCCTCCGCTCCTAGAACTTTCGGCCGGGAGGCGGGGACCTGGCGAGCGCTGGGGTGCGCTGGGGTGCGCGTGGATGAGTCGAGGCACGTACCGGGCCGAAACGCGGTCGAGGTTTCGAACCAACTCCTCTAGGCCGTTGGCGCCTGCTTTCGGGACCGAGCCCGTGTTCTCAAGCGGCCCAGACCCTGTCCAGACCCTGGTGTTGGGCCAGAGCGCCGGGTAGACGCGCCGCCCCTCTCGTCTGTGAGGAACGGAACTACTTCGGTCTGCGCAAGCGTTGTACCCACTGACGGTTCGGGAGAGGACGATGAGCAAGAACACGATCAAGACCTACACACTGCTGGCGGCCCTGGGCGGGCTGCTGATGCTGATCGGCAGCTTCTTCGGCAAGGGTGGCCTGTACGTCGGCCTGGTCCTGGGCCTGGTGTTCGTCGGCGGGGCGTACTGGTTCTCCGACAAGCTGGCCATCAAGTCGGCCCGGGCGGTACCTGTCACCGAAGCCGAAATGCCGGAGTACTACCGGATCGTCCGGGAGCTGACGATGGCAGCGGACATGCCGATGCCGAAGCTCTACATGACGCCCGACATGCAGCCCAACGCCTTCGCCACCGGCCGTAACCCCGACCACGCCGCCGTGGCGGTCACCCAGGGCATCCTGAACATCCTCGACTGGGACGAGCTCCGGGGCGTCCTGGCCCACGAAATCAGCCACGTCGGCAACCGCGACATTCTCATCGGCTCGGTGGCCGCCGCCGTCGCCATGGGCATCACCTTCGTGGCCCGTATGGCCATGTGGGGCGCCATGTTCGGCGGCGGTGGTCGTGACGACGACCGCAATGCCAACCCGCTCGCCCTCCTGGCCCTCAGTCTCCTCGCCCCCCTTGCTGCCGCCGTCATCCAGATGGCTCTGAGCCGCAGCCGGGAGTACGAGGCCGATCGCACCGGCGCCCGTCTCATCGGCGACGGTGACCCCCTTGCCCGGGCCCTGGCCAAGCTCGAGCAGGGGGCAAGGACGATCCCTATGGCCGTCGACCCGTCCCAGGCGTCGAAGTACATCGTGAACCCGATGACGGGGCGCAAGGTCCACTTCGCCAACCTCTTCTCGACCCACCCGCCCATGGATGACCGGATCGCCCGGCTGCGCCAGGGCGGGTGGCGCTCGTAGGAGGGTTCGCAGCCGCCGGGCAGGAGATCCGGCGGGGGGCGGCGAATTGAACGACATCGTGTCGAAACGATTTCGTTCATCTGTCGCGGCCGTCGTCACGGCCGTCGTCACGGCCATCGTCACGGTCGTCGCGATGGCGATGACGACGGTGGGCCAGGCCGGGGCGCAGACGGCGCCGTCGACGACCACTCCGAACCCGCTGGGCGAACTGCTCAACCAGCTCTTCCCAACCACCACGCTCGCTCCCGCCCCTTCAACGGGGGCGGTCCCGGCCGCTGGGGCGGCCGGCGGCGCAACGCCGAAAGCCGGTGCCGCCGGCGGGCCGACGACGACCACGACCACGCCTCCCGGCGTCATCCCACCGCAGTACATCCCGATCATCAACTCCGTCCGGCGGACGGGGAGCAGGAGCACAGCGGCCTTGGTCGACGCCCTCCGGCCGATGCAGGACCTCGGGCTGACGCCGCAGGAGGCAGCGATCTCCGGCTTCGGGCACTTCCCCGTCGCCGGGATGGCCGACTACACCGACGACTGGTGGGAGCCAAGGTTCGGTCCGCCCTTCCACCTCCACCAGGGCACGGACATCTTCGCGGCTCGGGGCACGCCGGTCCGGGCTCCGTTCGCCGGGGTCGTCCGGTTCGAGGACGCCGGCCTTGGCGGCAAGGCGGCGTACCTGACCCAGCCCGACGGCACGTTCTATTACATGGCCCACCTCGACGGTTTCGCCAAGAAGCTGGCCAACGGGGCGGCGGTGAAGCAGGGCGATCTCGTCGGCTACGTGGGTGACAGCGGCAATGCCGCGGGCGGGGCGACGCACGTCCACTTCGAGATCCACCCCCGAGGCGGCGCGGCCGTGAACCCAAAGCCCATCCTCGACGGCTGGGTGACGGAGGCCATCGCCAGCGCCTCGGCGCTCCTCGCCGCCAACAGCGTCGGTGTCTCACGTGCCGTCACCGGCGCCGGCGTGCTGCGCCGGTTCGACGGGCAGACGCCCACCGCCTCCGGCCGGGCCGTCGGACCCCTCCTGTGGGCCTCCAGCGTCAGCGCCGGCGGTGGAACGATCCGCCTGGCTGAGTTGCAGGTGGCCCGGCTCGCCGGCCGCATCGACTGGGACAGCAAGACCTCCGCGGCCCAGGCCCAGGCCGACGCCCTCCGCGAGAGCCGCAAGGTCGCCCTCGCCATCCTGGGCCCGCTCACGCCGAAGGCGCTGGCCCCCCTCCTCTGGGGCGGCGGAACCTAGCTAGTCCCGGAAGTTCTTGAACTGGAGGGGGATGCCGAAATCCTCCTCCTTGAGGGCGGCGATGACATTCTGCAGGTCGTCGCGCTTCTTGCCCGTCACCCGGATCTGGTCGCCCTGGGTCTGCGACGAGACCCCTTTCATGCCCTTGTCCTTGATGAACCGGTTGACCTGGCGGGCCTTGGCGTCGTCGATGCCGGCGGCCAGGAGGACCTTCTGGCGCGCTGTGCCCTTCGACCCCTCCTCGACCTTCTCGTACGTCAGGCCCTTCAGCGAGACGTTGCGCTTCACCAGTTTCTCCTCCAGCACCTGGACGAGCGCTCGAAGGCGGTCCTCGGTGGCGGAGTGGAGCTGGATCTCGCCGTCGCCCAACTCGATGGTGGACCCGGTGTCCTTGAAGTCGAACCGGGTCGCCACCTCGCGGTGGGCCTGGTCGACTGCGTTTCGGACCTCTTGGAGGTCAACCTCGGAGACGACATCGAAAGTGGGCACGTCCGAGACGCTATCGTTCCTGTTCGCAGTCCTGGGTCGGTGCCCGAGTGGCCAAAGGGAGCTGACTGTAAATCAGCCGGCACAGCCTACGGAGGTTCGAATCCTTCCCGGCCCACCAGGGCGGTTCGCAAGGTCGTCGCCTGACGCACCAGAAGATCGCCGTGTGTATTTCCGATGGGCCAGGCGAGGTGCTCCTGCGCCTCGCCTGGCCAACGCCGAAATGCCCGGGGGTCGTCAGCACCGGTTCTTCTGGTCGCAGGAGTTCGCCGATGCGTAGAGGCGGCAGTGCGCGTCGCAGGTCACATCGCTCGCGCAGCCTCCTGGCTATCGTGGCCGCCGAACTCCTGACGCCGGTTGCATCGCTGGCCCTGGAGCCAAGACCCTGCTGCGGGCTCTGCGGGGCACCTCATCGGTGGCGTCGCGTCGGTCATCAGCTTCCGCGACAACGCGGTCACCGAGTTCCCGCCAACAGACCTGAAGGAGTCCTCCGGGTACCGGCGGGCGGTTCAGGCGGTCGAGGGCATCCAGTTCGACCAAGGAAGCTTCGGCGATCCCGCGGCGGGAACGAACTGGGAGGCACCCTTGCGGGCAGCCCTGCTCCGGGTCCCGGGCGCGAACGACCCGCCGGAGCTCGGGGTGATTCTCACAGACGGCAACCCCAATCGCTACGGGTCGCCGGGGGACCGTCAGCCCTCGTCCGCGTCGGTGGACTTCGACCCCAGAGCGCTCGATGCGGGAGTCGTCGAGGCCAACGCGCTTCGAAAGGGAGGCTCCAGAGTCGTCGCGGTCGGCGTCGGCGATGTCCGGGAGGAGAGCCTGCGGGCGGTGTCGGGACCAGAGCGGGGGAGGGACTGGTTCGTCGGCGACTTCCCGGCGGTGACGCGGTCGGTTGCGACTGTGGCGACCGAACTGTGCGGAACGAGGATCTTTGCTCAAGCCCGAATCGACGGTCTGCCTGCGGGCGCGTGGCCCTTTGCTCTCAAGGATGGAGCGGGCGGCAGTACCGACCGGCGGACTGTTACGACGGGAGCGCCTTCTTCGTCGCGCCGGGCAAGGCACACTCCGCTACCGCGACGCTGTCGAGTCGCGCGGCGGTCACTCCTCTTTCCACCATCAGGCGGCTCTATGTCGGTCTCCGACGAACCATCTGCGAGGAGGCGCTGCGGTTCCATGTGTCGCCGCTGCTCATCGCCACCATCATCCAGCATGAGGGGTACACCCGTAGCATGCTCGTGCAGGGCCGGTTCGACAAGTGGATCGAGAACAACGTCCAGATCGGGGGCAAGAACAAGTCGGTTGGGGTCGGCCAAATGCGACCGGAAGTCGCCCGCCCGGCTCGGAAGTACTTCGATATCTACGACGACCTCGACGAGGAGGCGATTCGTCACAAGCTGGTGTACGACACGCCCTTCGCGGTCAGGATGGCGGCCGCCTACCTGTCCGAGCTCCAGACGACCTACGGGCTCACGGACCGTGAGGCCTTCATCACCTACGCATTCGGCGCTCGGAGCATCGCCGTGCTATGCAGGACCGACTTCGCAGGCAAGAAGGCCAAGTCGCGGGGCCAGAAGTGCGATGAGCTTACGAAGGAGATCATCGAGCGTGGGGAAGACTTCTCGTGAACCGCCGCTTGGCGGTCGCTCTCGGCATCGTGGCCGTCCTGTTCATCGGCGTTCTGGCCAAGGGCCTGTCTGTGGTGCTGCTAGCTAGGAGACAGCGATGTTGGAGCGCCGGCAACATCGAGGCTGCTCCCGTTGCCGGACGGGACGGCGGTTGTTGTCGACAAGACATTTCCTGGGGACGGGTCACTGGGAGCCGGTGAGCGGTTTCTCGTCGTCGACACGTCGAAGGGATCTCGGCCGGTCCTGCAGGTGACCGACGCCTACCTCAATGGCCTGCGCAGCCGGGGGTGGACGTTGACCGACCCGACTGCGGCGCTCTCGCCTGACTCCAGGATCTGTCTCACCGCGGTGCCCATGACCGACTACCTGGCTGACCGGGACCGGCCCGAGGACACGAAGCAACTCCTTCGCAACCTCGACCGCCCCGCCGATTTCATCGGCGTGATCTCAGCCATCTTCTGCTG
>JANMRJ010000694.1:0-3019 GCA_031370985.1 Acidimicrobiales bacterium | reverse complement strand
GGCCAGCATCGTCCTGTTCAAGACCGTGCAGAACAAGCTGCACTGGGCCATCACCGGACAGACCGCCGCCGAGATCATCCACACCCGCGCCGACCATGCCCTGCCCAACATGGGCCTGACCAACTGGCGCGGCACCAAGGTCCGCAAGGAAGACGTGGCCATCGCCAAGAACTACCTTGCCGAAGCCGAACTGGCCGCCCTGAACAACCTGGTGGAGCAGTACCTCCTCTTCGCCGAAGGCCAGGCCCTACGCCGCTTCCCCATGCACATGCAGGACTGGATCGCCAAGCTCGACGGCTTCCTGAAGCTCAACGAGCGGGGCATCCTCACCCACGCCGGGCAGATCTCGCACGAACTGGCGGTGCAGCACGCGGAGCGCGAATACGAGAGCTTCCACCCGCAGCAGCTCGCCGATGAAGCCCAGCGACCCGACGATTTCGAGAAGAGCCTCAAGGCCCTGCCCCTGGCCAAACCCCGGGCGAAGAAGGAGCGCGGGGCGGAATGATCGCCGACCTCAAGCCCTATCCCACGATGAAGGACTCGGGCGTGCCGTGGCTGGGGGAGGTGCCGGAGAAGTGGATGGTTCGGCGGCTGCGGAATGCTGCGGAGATGCGTGTCAGCAACGTCGACAAGCACACCAAGGAAGACGAACAGCCCGTCCGTCTCTGCAACTACGTCGACGTCTACAAGAACGATCGCATTCGGGAGCGGATGGCGTTCATGCGTGCGACTGCGACCTCGGAGGAGATCGAGCGGTTCCGACTTGAGACCGGCGACGTTCTGATCACCAAAGACTCAGAAACGTGGAACGACATCGGTGTCCCGGCGCTTGTCGAGGAGCGAGCAGACGATCTCATCTGCGGATACCACTTGGCACTGCTGCGACCGTTCCACGACCGACTCTACGGTCACTATCTCTTCCGCGCTCTGCAGAGCACCGCCGTTTCGTATCAGTTTCACGTCGAGGCGAATGGCGTGACGCGGTATGGACTCTCGCACGCGGCCATCAAGTCGATCTGGCTCCCGCTCCCACCCCTCCCCGAACAAGCCGCCATCGTGCGGTTCCTCGATCACGCGGACCGGCGGATCCGGCGCTACATCCGCGCCAAGCAGAAGCTGATCAAGCTGCTGGAAGAGCAGAAGCAGGCCATCATCCACCGCGCCGTCACCCGCGGCCTCGACCCCAACGTCCGCCTCAAGCCCTCCGGCGTGGAGTGGCTGGGTGACGTGCCCGAGCATTGGGAAGTTGTTGCGCTTCGAAGGCGCTGGACAGTCACCGACTGCAAGCATCTCACCGTACCCTTCGTCGACGAGGGCATTCCGTTGGCGAGCGTACGTCAGGCGCAGTCCTTTGAGCTGAACTTCGAAACGTCGAACCACACAACGCCCGAGTGGTACGAGAAGCTGATCGAAGGGGGACGGAAGCCCCGCATGGGAGATCTGATCTACTGCCGCAACGTCAGCGTTGGGGCTGCTGCCCTTGTCACGAGCGAAGATCGCTTCGCGATGGGACAGGACGTGTGCCTCATCAGGTCTTCCTCGGAGAACCAGCGCTGGTTGAACTACTTTCTGCGCAGCGATGCCATGTCGCGCCAACTCGCGATGATCCTAGTCGGCTCAACGTTCAATCGAATCAACGTCGCGGACATCAAAGGTCTTCTGATCGCGGTGCCACCAAGGTCTGAACAGGAGCAAATCGCGGCGATTCTGGACAATGAACTAGGCCAGATCGACGCAGCGATAGGACGCTGCCGCAGCGAGCAAACGCTCCTCCGCGAGTACCGCACTCGCCTAATCGCCGACGTCGTGACCGGCAAGCTGGACGTCCGCGAAGCTGCGGCGAACCTGCCCAACGAGGCCGCCGAGCCCGAGTTGGTCGACGCCACTGACGCGCCGGCGGAGGGGGAAGAAGAAGTGGCTGACGCCGACCTCGACCGTGCGGAGGCCTGATCGTGTCACCGCCGCCCGATCGACCGAAGATCTACCACATCACCCACGTGGACAACCTGCCCGCCATCATCTCGGAAGGGGGTCTCGTGTCTGACGCGGAGATCGTCGCGAGGGGCGGGCCATGCTGACCGTCCCATGCTCGGCGAAAGGAGTCCGGTACTTGATGGGCACGTTCATGCAGGTGCCTTTGGCTCTCATAGCGGCGCGGGTTCACGCGGCAAGCCACGGCTCGATCGGGTCTCGCGTACTTGACGGTCACTTGATGACGGGCGTTCCCGGCGCCCATTCTCAGCCGTGACGACCGACACGAGTGAGAAGGGCCTGGAGGCCCTCATCGTCACGGCGATGACCGGCCATGCCGAGCCGGTGCCCGCGGCGGCCCACGGCGTGCAGGCTGCGGACGCGACCGCTCTCTACGGGGGGACCGGCTGGATCCTCGGCCGCTGGCAGGACTACGACCGCGACTACGCGCTGGACCTGACCCAGCTCGCGGCCTTCCTGCAGGCGACCCAGCCGGAGACGGCCGAGGCACTCGATCTCGCCAATGCCAGCCCAGCGCGGCAGAAGTTCCTCGCTCGGCTGCAGGGAGAAATCACCCGGCGCGGCGTGATCGACGTGCTTCGGCACGGCGCCAAGCACGGTCCGCATCAGCTCGACCTGTTCTACGGCACGCCGACGCCCGGCAACGCCCGGGCCGAGGAGCACTACGCCCAGAACCGCTTCAGCGTCACCCGGCAACTCCGCTACAGCCGGGACGAGACGCAGCTGGCGCTCGACCTGTGCCTCTTCATCAACGGCCTGCCCGTCGCCACCTTCGAGCTGAAGAACAGCCTCACCAAGCAAACGGTGGATGACGCGGTGGAGCAATACAAAGGCGACCGTGAGCCCCGCGAGCTCCTATTCGGGTTTGGCCGCTGCATCGCTCACTTTGCGGTGGACGACGCAGAGGTCCGCTTCTGCACGGAACTCAAGAAGAAGCACTCGTGGTTCCTGCCCTTCGACCGGGGCTGGAACGACGGGGCCGGCAACCCGCCCAACCCCGATGGGCTCAAGACTGACTACCTCTGGA
>JANMRJ010000669.1:0-2439 GCA_031370985.1 Acidimicrobiales bacterium | reverse complement strand
GGGAGGAAGACATCGACCCGGAGGACCTCAGCGACGAGCCCTACGCTCCGACCGAGCGCCGGCCGTCCGACATGCTGGTGATGACGCCGGTGCTGCTCGTGATCAGCGCTGTCGGGCTGTTCTTCTTCAGCGTCATGTCGGGCTCGAACGCCCTGCGGACCTTCTCGATGGTTCTGGTGCCACTGGCCGGCGTGGGCTTCGTCATGGCCCCACTGTTCGTGATGCTCCGCTCGAAGAGCCGCTCAGGCGAGTAGGGCCAAGGCCTCCTGCTGCTTGCCCCGCACGGCCTCGGCCGCGATGCGCAGGGCGGTCAGCTCGCCGGCGGCCAGGTCGACCTCGACGACCTCCTCCACGCCACCGCGCCCCAGCCGGACCGGGACCCCGAGGTACACGCCGTCGATGCCGTAGGCGCCGTCGACCCACGCGCTGACCGGATGGACCTCGTTGGTGTCCTCGGCCACCGCCCGCACCATCGTCTCCGCCGCCGCCGCCGGCGCGAAGTAGGCCGAGCCGGTCTTGAGCAGGGCGACGATCTCCGCACCGCCGTCACGGGTCCGCTGTACGATCTCGTCGATGGTGGCCTGGTCGAGCACCTCGGTCAGCGGCCGGTCACCGACAGTCGCCAGCGACGGCACCGGCACCATCGTCTCGCCGTGGGAGCCCAGGGTGATGGCCAGCACCTCGTCGGTGGGCACCCCGAGCCGCTCGGCCACGAAGTGACGGAAGCGGGCCGAGTCGAGCAGGCCGGCCTGGCCCATGACCCGGTGCTTCGGCAGCTCGGAGACGGCGGCGGCCAGGGCGGTCATCTCGTCGAGTGGGTTCGACACGACGATCAGCACCGCGTCGGGCGAGGCGTCGACCAGCCGCCGGGTCACCTCGCCGACGATCTTGGCGTTGGTCTCCAGCAGGTCCATCCGGCTCATCCCCGGCTTGCGGGGCCGGCCGGCGGTGATCACGCAGATGTCGGAGCCCGCCGTCTCAACGTAGGTATTCGTGCCGGTGACCCGGGTCTGGAAGGCGGCAAGGGGCCGGCTCTGCATCAGGTCAAGCGCAATGCCCTGCGGCTTGCCCTCCACGATGTCGGTGAGCACCACCTCCTCGGCGTACCCCGCCTCCGCCACCCGCTGGGCCAACGTCGACCCGTAGAAGCCGGCGCCGGCAATGGAGACCTTCATGTTTCGCCCTCACTCGCTCGCTGCGCTCGCTCCGTTTGGGCGAGTTGATCGAGCTCCGGCCGTCGGGCGAAGCCGGCCGTCCTCCGCCGTTCCATTTCTGGCCGGCAGCCGAGGGGGGCCGCCTGCGGCGGCGACAGCGGCCTCCGGCGGAAGGGCGCAATCACAGTCTTTCGACGATCGCGGCGGCGAACTCCGAGGTCTTGACCTCCGTGGCGCCCTCGGTGAGGCGGGCGAAGTCGTAGGTGACGATCCGCTCGGCGATAGTGGCTTCCAAGGCGCGAACCACGTCGGCCGCGGCATCGTCCCAGCCCAGGTGCTCCAGCATCAGCACGCCGGAGAGCAGCAGCGAGCCAGGGTTCACCTTGTCGAGGCCGGCGTACTTCGGCGCCGTGCCGTGGGTGGCCTCGAAGATGCCGTGGCCGGTGACGTAGTTGATGTTGGCCCCCGGAGCGATACCGATCCCGCCGACCTGGGCGGCCAGCGCGTCGGACGCGTAATCGCCGTTGAGGTTGGTGGTGGCGATCACGTCGAACTCCTCGGGGCGGGTCAGCACCTGCTGGAGGAAGATGTCGGCGATGACATCCTTGACCAGGATCTTGTCGCCTGGTTTCCCCGCGCAGTCGTCCCAGCCCACGGCCACGTCGGCGAACTCCTCCCGTACGAGCTCGTAACCCCAGCCCATGAACGCGCCCTCGGTGAACTTCTGGATGTTCCCCTTGTGCACGAGGGTCACCGACGTGCGGCCCTTGCGAACCGCGTACTCGATGGCCGCCCGGACCAGCCGCTTGGAGCCGGTGATTGAGATGGGCTTGATCCCGATCCCGGAGTCTTCGCGAATATCCCAGCCGAACTCCTTGGTGCAGAACTCGATCAGGCGGGCCGCCTCGGGCGTGCCCTGCTGGAGCTCCATGCCGGCGTAGACATCCTCGGTGTTCTCCCGGAAGATGACCATGTCGACCTTCTCAGGGTGCTTCACCGGCGACGGCACACCGGTGAACCAGCGCACCGGGCGCAGGCAGACGTAGAGGTCGAGGATCTGGCGCAGGGCGACGTTCAGGCTGCGAATGCCGCCGCCGACCGGCGTGGTCAGCGGCCCCTTGATGCCGACGACGTGCTCGCGGAACGAGGTGACGGTCTCCTCGGGCAACCACGACCCGGTCTCGTCGAAGGCCTTCTGCCCGGCCAGCACCTCCAGCCACACGATCCGTTTGCCCCGCTTGGCCACGGCGGCGTCGAGGACGAGCTGGGTCGCCGGCCAGATGTC
>JANMRJ010000622.1:0-5327 GCA_031370985.1 Acidimicrobiales bacterium | reverse complement strand
GGCGATCGGGCGGTCGGGGTGGAGGCGGACGTGACCGATGGTGACGCGATCCGGCGTCTCGTGGTTCGCGCGCCGACCGTCGTCCTGGCTGCCGGCGCGCTGCGGACCCCGGCCATCCTCCAGCGTTCCGGCTTCGATCATCCGTCGATCGGGCGCCATCTGCGGGTCCACCCGGTCCCGGTGATCGCCGGGCGGTTCACGGAACGCGTGGAGATGTGGCGCGGGACGATGCAGGCCGCGCACTCACTGCAGTTCTCCGAGCCGGAATCGGGTCGCAATGGGTATGTCATCGAGGCGGCCCCCGGCCACCCGGGACTCCTCGCGCTGGCGTTGCCGTGGGAGGGGACCGAGGCCCACGCCGGCGTCATGGCCTCCTCCTCGCACCTCTCGCCCCTCATCGCGGTGACGCGCGACGGCGGCGAGGGCCGAACGTCGCTCACGAAGGCCGGCCGTGTCCGGCTCGACTACCGGCTCGATCCGAGCGGCGTGGCCACGATGCGCCACGCCCTCGTCTCCATGGCGCGTCTCGCACGGGCGGCCGGCGCGACCGAGATCCTCGCCTCGGGAACGCCGCCAATCTGGTACCACCCGGCCGCCGGTGGGCCTGAAGCGGACGCTCGCGCATACGCCCGGTTCGAGGCAGCCCTGGCCGCGACGGATCTCGCTCCGAACCGCGCCGCGGTCTTTTCGGCCCACCAGATGGGCTCGGTCCGGATGGGTGCGGATCCGGCGACGCATCCGTGTGACCCATGGGGTCGTGTCCGTGCGGCGCCTTCGGGCGACGCCGTCATCGGCGGGCTGTACATCGGCGATGCGTCGGTCTTCCCGACGGCCATCGGCGTGAACCCGATGATCACGACCATGGCCCTCGCGCGGCGCGTATCGCGGGTCATCCTCGCGGAGACCTGAGCTCGCGGAGACCTGAGCACGCCGGCCCGACCCCTCAGGCGGCCATCGCACCCGAGGCCGGCCGGCATCGGCGGCAGGCCCGAAAGCCGGCGGTCGTCGCGCTGCCGAACGATCGGAACGGTACCCGGTGGGCCGGCGTGATGCGCTGTGCCGCGTGACAGGTGGGCAGGCAGACGATGCCGGTCGTGTCGGACCCGATGAACCGGATGCCCGCCCGCCCCGCCGACTCCAGACCGTCGGGATCGAGCCCTTCGGCGGCCAGGATGGTGCGTTTGTTCGCAGGCCCGCCCAGTGAGTACTGGCCGATCGACCCATCGGTCCGCACGACGCGGTGGCATGGCACGATCAGCGGCACCGGGTTGTGGCCGAGGGCCGTGCCGACCGCCCGGACCGCCTTCGGTCGGCCGATCTCCGCCGCGACCCAGCCGTATGGCCGAACCTCGCCGCACGGGATCTCGAGCGCCTTTTGCCAGACATCGCGCTCGAAATGGGTGTGGCCGCGGAGGTCGAGATCGATACGGACCCGGCGGTCGCCGTCGAGTCGGCGTCTGATCGCTGCGGCGAGTCGATCCGGCAGCCGCTCCGCGAGATGTGCCGGGCGGCCTGTCCGAGCCAGGTGCGTCGCCTCGAACGCGGCGTCGTCGGGGGTCGCCTCCACGGCTGAGACACCGAGGCCGTTCCAGGCGACGACGAGCGGCCCGATCGGAGAGTCGATGCGCGCGTAGCGGTCGGCCAGTCCGACCTCGGCCAGGACGTTCGGCGCGAGGCTGCGCGGAGCGGGAGTGTGCAGGGCAGCCATCGCCGCCTCCAGGTCGCGATCTTCGGTGGTCATGCGGTCAACTCCTCGCGCTCGCGCCGCTGGGCAGCCTCGAACGCTGTGCGCAACAGGGCCAGGCCGCGGTGGACCTGGGCCTTGACGGTGCCCTCGGGTCGACCGAGGGCGATGGCGAGCTCCGGGTAGGACAGGCCGTCCACGTGTCGCAGCACGACGGCACTGCGGTAGGCCGGGGGCAACGTCAGGAGCAGGCCAGCCCAGTCGTTGGCAGCATCCCGTGCCGCGACGATGGCGACCGGGCTGTGGGCCTCATCGACACGCGGCTCGAGATCGCCTGGCAGGGCGAGGTCGAGTGAGAGCGCGGCACGTCCGGCGGCGGTTCGGCGTGCGAGGCGCGATCGGCACAGGTTGAGCACGATCGTGGCCAGCCATGGCCGGAGGCGCAACTCCTGGATCCGTGTCGGGTCGTACCCGGCGAGCGCCCGGTAGGCGCGCACGAAGGCGTCCTGCGCCGCCTCCTCGGCATCGCGCGGATCACCGAGCATCCGGAGCGCGATGGAGTAGATGCGGTCCTGCTGGCCGAGCACCAATCCCATGAATGATCCGTCGAGGTCGGCAGCCAGGGCCGCGATGAGGGTGCTGTCGGTGTCCATCGCCTCACAGAACAAGGGGACCGTACGAAACGTTGCAGCCGACCGCCGCACTGACGCCGAACGGTACCCCGACGCCGCCGTCCAGCATGCGACAATCCGGCCAGGATGCGCCTGGACGACAGCTTCGACGACCTCATCGGCAGCCTCGGCGGGTTCCACCGCACGTGGCTCGTCTATCTCGGCCTTGAGTTGGGGCTGTTCGCCCGGCTGCGTGACGCGGGACGGGACGGACTCACGATCGACCAGCTCGCTGCTCAAGCGGGTTGCCAGCCCCACGCGATTTACGCCTGGGCGATCGGCGCCGACGCCCAGGCGCTGGCGACCCTCGACGACGACCGTCTCGTGGTCGATGAAGACATCGCGACCGTGCTCCTTGATGAGGGCCGACGTGAGTTCCTGGGCGGCCAGTTCGTGCATGCCGCAGCCGCGTCCCTCGATTGGGGCGGGATGCTGGAGTTCTTCCACACCGGCGAACCGATCCGCCAGCGTCCGGACCGCTATCGCGTCGCCATCGAGCGGCTGACGGCCCAGGACATCGCCGTCTTCTTCCAGGAGGCGCTGGCGGAGCTGCCGCAACTGGTCGCCGACCTGTCCCGGGGCGGCCGTGTCGTGGACGTCCACTGCGGCGGGGGACGCTGGCTCATCGCCATGGCGCGTCGCTTCGCGGAGCTCGACCTGGTCGGCGTGGAGTTCGAGGCGGACTCGGTCGTCCGCGCGCAGGCCAACGTGCACGCGGCCGGGCTGGACCAGCGGATCACGATCCGTCAGGCCGGGGTCACGGAACCCGGCCAGATCGGTGAGTATGACCTGGCCTACTTCCAATATGCGCTGCACCAGCTCCCCGACGCACCCGCCGGGTTGCGCGCGGCATGGGCGGCGCTCCGTCCCGGCGGGCGACTCATCGTCCTGGATTGGCCGCTGCCGTCGGAGCCCGACGAATCCCGGACGCGCCACGGCGAGCTCATCGCCGGAGTCCAGCTCGACGAGTTGTACCAGGGGACCGCGCTCGCGACTCGCGAACAGTTCCTGACCTGGTTCGCGGCCGCAGGTCTGCCGGCGCCCATCCTCATCGATCTGCCGTCAGGCGCTTCACTGCTCGTGGCGGAACGCCTCTGACCGCCGGGCCGGCCCGGATCGGTCAGCTGATGACGATCGTCCCCGTCATCGCCGAATGGATCGCGCAGTGGAACTTGTAGCTTCCGGTTGCCGAGAAGACCAGGCCGTCCGACTTCCCGGTGCTGATGTTCGGGGTCGCGCATTGGCCGCTATCGAGGGTCGCGGTGTGCGCCGCGGAGCCGGTGTTCCCGAAGGCGATGACCTGGCCGACCTTGGCCGTGATGTCGGCCGGCTGGAATGCGAAATCGACGATGGAGACGGCGACGGCGCCGGCATCGGTGGTCTCCTTGCAGACCTGGGGCCCCGCTGCCGACGGCGCGCCCGAAGCCGCGGATGACGGCGCGCTTGAGGCCGTACTGGAAGAACAGGCGGCAAGGAGCAGAAGCGCGCTGGCGGCCAGGGCGGCGAATGAGCGGTGTGACATCGGACCCTCCATGTCGTTGCGAACGCGTCAGTGCAGGGTACGCCTCGGGTATCGCCACGGTTTCGCCCGGGCTATCGTGTCGCGGATGACGACCGCGAGCATCGATCTCGGACCCATGCGCCCGGTCGACCCGGTCACCATGCGCAGACTCCTGCTGCACGAGGCCCGGGTGCACGCGGTCCCGGGTCGCGAACTGCGCGATCTCGGCGACGCCATCCTGCTGCACGATCCTGGTGAGCTGGAGCCGTTCTGGAACCGGCTCGAGGCGGTGCGCTGGCCGGCGGAGCTGGAGGGGTTCGACCGACGGTTGACCGAGATCCTGGTGCTGTTCGCCTCGATCGGACGGCGACCCCACATCTGGGCGTCGCCGCTCCACGACTCGCCGGCCGATCTGGTGGCGCGTCTCACCTCGAATGGCTTTCGAGTACTTGGCCTGGGCGATGTCATGGTCCTCGCCGATCCCGCATCGTCCCACCGGGCGGCCGCTGAGCCGCTTCCCCCCGGGGTGACCCTCGAGCGCCTGGCCGGTCTGGACGGGTCGACGGCTTTGGCCGCGTCGGCTGATGTCGTGGACGTGCTGCTCGACGCCTTCGAGGTCGACGCCGAGCGGCGACCCGACATCATGAGCGAGACCGTCGTGTCGCTCGGTCACCCCTGGTTCACCCACTACCTCGTGCGGGTGGATGGCGTCCCCGCGACCGTCGCCCGGCGCGCGACATTCGATGGAGCGAGCTATCTTTCGTCGATCGGGACGGCCGGTTGGGCGCGCGGTCGAGGACTCGGCAGTCTCGTGACCCGCATGGCCGGCGCCGACGCACTCGCCACAGGCAGCGAGTGGACGTACCTCGGGGTCTTCAGCGACAACGTCGGTGCGATCGGGATCTACCAGCGATCGGGGTTCGTGCGGGTCGGGGAATCGGCCGCGGATCTCCTGTTCGTCTGATGCACGAACCGACCGTCGACCGGATCCGGGCCGCGCACTCGGCGGCGACAGATGTGGCCAGGATGCCCGACGGATGCATCCGTCCCTACGCGCTCGGATGGGCGACGGTGGACCTGGACCGAGCCGCGTCGGAGCTGGCGCGCGACCTTGGCTTCTCGGCCGATGCGTTCGAGGAGACGATCGGGTCGCAGGCGCTCGGTGCACGCTGCCGGGTCGCCGCCGGCGCCCTCGGCGATGGGTTGTCGCTGGCCATCCTTGAACCCGCGACGGAGGGCCGGCTGGCGGCGACCCTGGCCCGCCTCGGTGAGGGGCCTGCGGTCGCCTGGTATCTGACCCACGAGGATGGCGCCGCCGGGGCGCTCACCCTGCGGGTCGGGCCGTTCGGAGTCGAGCGGCTCGTCGCAGGCGATCCGATCCACGGACCACACCGATTCCTCATCTGGCCCGCTGCGGGTACCATCCTGCCATGACCGACCAAGCCGCGATCCTGCTCCGCCTCGCCGACGC
>JANMRJ010000553.1:0-1556 GCA_031370985.1 Acidimicrobiales bacterium | reverse complement strand
TGAAGATCCCGCCGCCGATGACCACGGCGCCCACGAGCTCGAACGGCAGTGCGGAGCTACCGCCCGAACCTCCACTCTCCTTGGTCCCTCCTGCTGCGGCGGCAGCCTCGTCGGCCCGCTTGCCGGGCAGGAACGAGCGCTTGTGGAACACCCCGTGGCCGATCTCCTGGATCCAGCCGGTGTAGGCCTGGGGACGGTAGGCGAAGGTGCCGTCGGGGAAGTAGAGCGACAGCGTGGGCGGGTCGTCGTACAGCACCTGCTGGGCCTGGAGGAGGAGAGGCTTGCGCTCCTGGACACCGACATGGGAGGCCTGGTCGATCAGGTCGTCGAACTTCGTGTTGACGTAGCCGCTGATGAAGGCACCGAACCCGGTCTTGCCCGGGCTGTGCAAGGCGTAGAGCAGGCCGTCGGGGTCGAAGTGGAAGTGACCGCCGACATAGGAGGTGACGTACATGTCGTAGTCGCCGGTCTGGGTGGTCAGCGGTACGGCCTTGCCCGCCGCGTCCTTCGGCGTGCGCCGGGTGTTCACCGTGACCGGGTCGAGCGCGTTGACCTTCGCGCCCACGCCGACTTCCTTCCACTGGGCCACGATCAGCTCACACGCCCGCACCTCGCGGGCTTCGAGCGACGACACCAGGATCTCCAGATCCAGGTTCTTCCCCTCGAACTCCCGGATGCCGTCGTTGTTGGTGTCTTTGATGCCGAGCTCGTCGAGCAGAGCCTTGGCCTTCACCTGGCTGAACTCGTGCTTGAGCGCCTTGTTGGCGAAGGGGGAGTCGGGGTCGAGGAACGAGTCCACGCCGGCCTTGCCCTTGGTCAACAACAGGGTCTGGGTAACCTTGTCGGTGTCGGCGGCGAGATTGAGGGCCTTACGGAACTTGGGCTGGGTGAACGGGGCTCGCTGGTTGTTGTAGTTGATCTGGACCGAGCCGTAGTCGGCCATCTCGATGATCTTGAGGCCGTTGCTCTGCAACGTGGACACGGCCTCGGGCGGGACAACGCGCGACGTGGCGTCGACCTGACCGGCGCCCAGGGCCAGGAACATGGCTGCCGACTCCTTGATGATCGGCATCTGGATCTCGTCGACCAGGGGCTTGCCCTTGAAGTACGACGTGTTGGCCGTCAGCACGTAGGACTGCTCCGAGACATGCTCGGTCACCTTGTAGGGTCCGCTGCCCACCGTGGGGTCGGTCGTGGCCTTGGCCGGCTCGGTGATCTTCTCCCAGATGTGCTTGGGCAGGATCGGCAGGTCGGCGCCGGGATCAACGTTGAAGGTCGGGCACGCGGCCGCGCAGGTGAACCGCACGGTGGCGGGGTCGACCAGCTCGAACTTGGTGATGGTCGGCAAGTCGTTGGTGTGGTGGGAGTACCGGCCCTGCTGGTTCTTGGCGAAGTACTCGAAGGTGAACTTCACGTCGTCGGCGGTAAGGGGCTGGCCGTCGTGCCAGGTGACGCCGGAACGGATCTTGAAGGTCCAGGTGAGGTTGTCGGGCGTATGGGTGACGCTCTCGGCCAGCCAGGGCTCAGGGTCTTCCTGGTTCGGCGAGTACAGCAAC
>JANMRJ010000518.1:0-3014 GCA_031370985.1 Acidimicrobiales bacterium | reverse complement strand
GGCCAGCCGCAGCCCGAGCTTGGCCGCCACCAGGGCGCCGGCGAGGGTGCTGTTGGTGTCGCCGTAGAGAAGGACGATGTCGGGCGCTTCGGCCAGCACCACCGGTTCGAGGCGTTCGAGCATCGCCGCCGTCTGCTGGGCGTGCGAGGCCGAGCCCACGCCCAGGTTGTGGGCCGGCAGCGCCATGCCCAGCTCAGCGAAGAATGCTCCCGACAGCTCGTCGTCGTAGTGCTGGCCGGTGTGGACCATCACCTCGTCGATGGCCGGCGGGGCCAGGCCAGCAATCGCCCGACTGACGGCCGCGGCCTTCACGAACTGGGGCCGGGTGCCGACGACCGTGAGCACCTTCATCCCTCGTCCTCGCCGAGCCCGTCACCGTCCTTGCGGTAGCGGCGCGGGCATGACCCGCAGCAAGCGACACCGTCGGCGATGTCCAGGGCGGCGCCGCAACGGCACCGCCAGCCGACCACCCGGGCCGGTGCGCCGAGGACGAGGGCGTGATCGGGGACGTCGCGCGTCACGACGGCCCCGGCGCCGACGAACGCCCAGCGCCCAACGGTGACGCCCGGGACAACGGTGCTGTTGGCGCCAAGCGTGGCCCCCCGCCGGACGAGCGTTTTCTCGTAGGCCGCCCGACGGTCGACTTCCGCCCGTGGGTTGGTGACGTTGGTGAAAACGGTCGACGGGCCGCAGAAGACATCGTCTTCCAGCTCGACACCGTCGTAGACGGAGACGTTGTTCTGGATGCGGGTCCTGTCGCCGATCAGCGCCCCGCCGGCGATGAACGTGTTCTGGCCGAGCACGCAGTCACGTCCGACGACTGCTCCGCTCATCACGTGGCTGAAGTGCCACACCCGGGTGCCGGGGCCGACGTGCGCGTCACGGTCGACGATGGCCGTGGGATGGAACATGGGCTCGCTCGGTCCGGCGCCGACGGCAACGGGCACGCCCCCGGCGCGCAGCGAGCGGTCGCCGGCCTCGAGCAGGCGCAGGACCGCAAGCCCGCTCGTGCCGTCGGTCAACGGCGCCCGGCGGGAACGGATGCACTCCAGGAAATGCTGGCACTCGATGCGGAGGGGTTCGGCCGCGACGAGGTCGACCGCCTCGGCCAGGGCCCGCTGGGCGACGGGGACCTGGCCCTCGGTCCAGTCCATCGTGTGGGCGTAGAGCAGGAGCTTCTCCGGCCACGGGGCGGTGTCGTCGACGATGGCCATCTGCTTGTCGCCGACGACGATGAAGCGGTGCTCCTTGAACGGGTGGAGCCAGCTCACGAAGACGTGGGCCCGGGTGCCGGCGGGGAACGTGAGGGTGAGCATGGTTACGTCAGCCACACCGTCGCGCAGGTAGGCACCGCCGTGGCAGGCCACCTCGGCGGGCATCGACCCGACCAGGCGCAGGAGCACGGCCAGGTCGTGGGGGGCGAAGCTCCACAGTGCGCTCTCCTCGGTGCGCACCCGGCCGAAGTTGAGCCGGTTGGCATAGACGTAGAGGATGCGCCCGAGCTGCCCGTTCCGGACCAGGTCGGCCAGCTTCACGAAAGCGGGGTGGAACTCGACGACGTGGCCGACCATGAGGACGGCAGACCGCTTGGCGGCCAGGTCCACCAGCATTTCGGCGTCCTGGACGCGCAACGCCAGGGGCTTCTCCACCAGAACGTCTTTGCCGGCGGCCAGCGCCCGGGCGGCCAGGTCGGCATGGGTGGCCGCAGGGGTGGCCACAACGACGGCGTCGATGTCGTCCCGGGCCAGGATCTCCTCGATCGAGGCGGTCAGCGCGATGGCGGGGTGAGCGGCTGCGACAGCATCGAGGGCAGACGGCCGGGTGTCGCAGGCGGCGCGCAGGGCGCCCAGCTCAGCCCACACCCGGAGGTGGTTCGTGCCCCAGGCGCCGCAACCCAGCACGGCCACGCCGGGATCATCTGTGCGAGTTGGGCTCATGTGGGTGTTCGGGAGCCCCTTACGATTGCGCCGGCCGATGTCGACGAGGAGCCTAGGTGAGTGACGACAAACGAATCCCGATGCTCGACCTCGGTCCTGAGATCGAGGAGCTGGGAACGGAGATCCTCGGGGTGATGGAGGCTGTGGTCCGTTCTGGCCGTTTCATCCTCGGGCCCAACGTGGCCGCCTTCGAGGCCGAAGCGGCGTCGTACCTGGGCGCCCGCCACGCCGTGGGCGTCAACTCGGGCACCGACGCCATCGCCATCGCCCTCCGAGCCCTGGGAGTCGGGCCGGGCGACGAGGTCATCACGACGCCGTTCACGTTCCTGGCCACGGCCGAGGCAATCGTCGCCGTCGGTGCGGCGCCGGTGTTCGCCGACATCGACCCCGAGACGTTCAACATCGACCCCGTTGCCGTGGAACGGTGTCTCTCGCCTTCGACGCGCGCCGTGGTTCCCGTCCACCTGTTCGGCGCGCCGGCGCCGGTGGGGGATCTCCAGGCGGTGATCCGCGACCGGGGAATCGTGGTGGTGGAGGACGCCGCGCAGGCCTTCGGAGCCGAGTTCGCCGGCGGGTCGAAGGCGGGGACGGCTGGCGACGCCGGCACGTTCTCGTTCTTCCCGTCCAAGCCCTTGGGCGGCTTCGGCGACGGGGGGCTGGTGGTCACCGACGACGACGTGGTCGCGTCGACCGTCCGCCTGCTGCGGTCGCACGGCTCGTCGGACAAGCGTCAGAGCGAGCTGGCAGGCTGGAACTCCCGGCTCGACGAGCTGCAGGCCGGGGTGCTGCGGGTCAAGCTCCGCCGGATCGATGCCGCCGCCGCCGGCCGGCGCCGGGCCGCGGCGCGGTACGGCCAGTTGTTCGCGGGCGTGGCCGGCGTGGTCGCGCCGGCGCAGCCGCCGGGGGGGGTGTTCCACCTGTATACGGTGCGCGTGCTGGATGGCCGGCGGGACGAGGTCAGTGCCGCTCTCGATCGAGCCGGGATCGATTCTGAGGTTCGCTACGCCGTCCCGTTGCACCGGGTCCGCGCGTTCCAGCGCGAGGTCCACCTACCCGTGGCCGAGCAGGCGTCGCAGG
>JANMRJ010000480.1:0-6616 GCA_031370985.1 Acidimicrobiales bacterium | reverse complement strand
TACGACGAACTGCTTCGTGCCGATGGTCAAGGTCCTCGACGACGCGTTCGGCATCGACAAGGGCCTGATGACCACCATCCACGCCTATACCAACGACCAGGGCCTGCTCGACGTGGTCAACAAAAGCGGTGACCTGCTTCGCATGCGCGCCGCGGCACAGAGCATTGTGCCCAACTCCACTGGGGCGGCCAAGGCCACCTCGTTGGTCCTCGAGGCCATGAAGGGTCGTCTCGACGGGACTGCGCTCCGCGTGCCGGTGAAGGACGGCTCGATCACCGACCTCACCGCCATCCTCAGCCGGGATGTCACCGTCGAGGAGATCAACGAAGCGTTCAAGGCCGCGGCCACCGCGGGCCCGCTGTCGAAGGTCATGGAGTACACCGAGGACAAGATCGTCTCGTCCGACATCATCGGCTCGCCGGCCTCGTGCACGTTCAGCCCGGGTTCCACCATGGCCATGGGCTCCCTGGTCAAGGTCTTCGGCTGGTACGACAACGAGTGGGGCTACTCCAACCGCCTCGTCGACTTGGCCCAGATCGTCGGCGCGGCGAACCACTAGGAGTGGGACTTCCTCTTCTCGAGGACCTGCCCGACCCATCGGGCAAGAAGGTCCTGCTCCGGGCCGACTTCAACGTGCCCATCACCAACGGCCACATCGACGACGACCTTCGCATCACCGCGGCGTTGCCGACGATCGAGTGGCTCCAGCAGCGGGGCGCCAGCGTCACCGCGTGCAGCCACCTGGGCCGGCCCAAGGGTACGCCCGACCCGAAGTACACGATGGATCCCGTCCGGGAGCGGCTGGCCAAGCTCGCTCCCGGCGTGGAGCTGCTCGACAACCTTCGGTTCGACGCCGGCGAGGAGGCCAACGACCCGGCCTTCGTCGACAGGCTGGTCGACGGGTTCGACCTCTACGTCAACGACGCCTTCGGCGCCTCGCACCGGTCGCACGCCTCGGTGGTCGGCCCGCCGGCCCGGCTGCCCAGCGCCGCCGGCCGCCTACTGGCCCGGGAGGTGGAGGTGCTCAACGGCCTCCTTCACCGGCCCATGCACCCCTTCGTCGCCATCCTGGGCGGCTCGAAGGTCAGCTCCAAGATGGGCGTCATCGAGGTCCTGATCGACAAGGTCGACCACCTGGCCATCGGTGGTGCCATGTGCTTCACCTTCATGCTGGCCCAGGGTTTTTCGGTGGGCGACTCCCTGGTCGAGCCCGACTGGGTCGACGCCTGCAAGGGCTTCCTCGAGGGCCCCAGCCGGCACAAGCTGCTCATCCCGAATGATGTCGTGGCCCTGGGTCCCGGCGGCGAGGTCGATGTCTTCATCGGCGACATCCCCGCCGGCTGGAAGGGCCTCGACATCGGCCCGTCGTCCACACTGGCGTTCATCGCTCCCCTCGAGCACGCCGGCACCATCCTGTGGAACGGCCCCATGGGCATGTTCGAGGACACCCGGTTCGAGGAGGGCACCCTGATGGTGGCCGAGGCGGTGGCCGACTCGCACGGGTTCACGGTTGTCGGCGGCGGCGACAGCGCGGCGGCGGTGGCCAAGTTCGGCCTCGACCTCCGCATCGACCACGTCTCCACCGGTGGTGGGGCGTCACTGGAGCTGCTGGAGAAGGGCGACCTGCCCGGCCTCGCAGCACTGCGTAATAGCTACCGGCCGCCCGGCCAGGGAGAGGCCTCGAATGCCCCGGTCTGAGTTCGATGGCCAGTGACCGCCGGCCGCTGATCAGCGGCAACTGGAAGATGCACCACAACCACCTGGAGGCGATCCAGGTGGTGCAGAAGCTGTCGTACCGGCTCATGTCGGAGGACTACGCCGCGGTCGACATCTCGGTCCACCCCGCGTTCACCGCCCTCCGGTCGATCCAGCTGCTCATCGACGACCAGCGCATCCCGATCGCGCTGGGCGCGCAGAACTGCCACTGGGACCCCAAGGGCGCCATGACCGGCGAGATCAGCGTGCCCATGTTGGCCAAGCTCGACGTGGTCTACATCATCGTCGGCCACTCGGAGCGGCGGGAGTTGTTCGGCGAGACCGACGACGAGGTCCGCCGCAAGTTGGAGTCGGTGATCGCCGCCGGCATGACGCCCATCGTCTGCGTGGGGGAGACCCTGGAGGAGCGGGAGGCGGGCAGCACCGACGCCAAGATCACCGGCCAGGTCACCGCCGCCCTCTCCGGGCTCCCTGCCGAGCAGGTCTCCGGGCTGGTTGTGGCCTACGAGCCCATCTGGGCCATCGGCACCGGCCGCACGGCCACCCCCGAGGACGCCCAGACCACGATCGGGATGATCCGGAAGGTGGCCGCCGGGCTGCACGGCGACGAGGTGGCCGGGCGGGTGCGGATCCAGTACGGCGGGTCGGTCAAGGCGTCGAACATCGCCGAGCTCATGTCCCAGCCCGATATCGACGGCGCCCTCGTCGGCGGGGCCAGCCTCGACCCCGACGAGTTCGCCCGCATCGTGCAGTACCGCCTCGCCGAGTAGACTCATCCCCTTATGCTGACGGCTGTCGTCATGATCATCCACGTCTTCGTCGCCCTGGCCTTGGTGCTGCTGGTGCTCCTACACAGCGGGCGCGGTGGCGGGCTATCCGACATGTTCGGTGGCGGTATGGGGGCGGCGTCGTCCGGCTCCACCGTCGTGGAGCGCAACCTCGACCGCATCACGGTGTCGGTCGCGGTGGTCTTCGCCTTCACCACCATTATCCTCGCCATCCGGCTACAGGCGTCCTAACGCAGCTGGTCATGCGGTCTCGGCTGGGCACGGCCGGCGTCGGTTTGCTCGCCCTGCTGGCCGCCTGCTCCGGCGGGGACCCGCCGGCCGCCATCCGCCGGGGAGCCGACGAACCGCCGCCGGGGGTGCTCCGGGTGGGTATCGAGCGTCCCCAGTCCCTCGACCCGGCCCAGGCCCGCTCGCCCGGCGAGCTGCTGGTGGCCGACCAGCTCTTCGACGGCCTCACCGCGTATGACCCCGAGACGCTGGCCGTCCTGCCGGCGTTGGCCGTGAACTGGAGGGCGAGCGCCGACCAGCGGAAGTGGGACTTCACCCTCCGGCCGGGCGCGGTGTTCGCCAATGGCCGGGCCATCACGTCGGCCGACGTGAAGTACACCCTCGACCGCATCGCCAAGAAGGGATCGTCGTCGCCGGCCGCGGCGCAGCTCGACAGCGTGACCGGGTTCCGGGCGGTGAACGTCGAGGGCAAGACGGAGAGCCTGGCCGGCGTCACGACGCCGGCGCCCGACATCGTCCATATCGAGCTCGACCAGCCGCTGTCATCGCTACCGGTCGTCTTCGGGCACCCGACGTTCGGGGTGGTCCCCAAGGAGTCGGTCGTCGCCGAGTCGCCGGGCTTCGCCGTCCAGCCGGTGGGCAGCGGGCCGTTCCTGCTGGAGGGCCGCGGCGATTCGCTCCTCCACCTCGTGCCAGCGCCGGGCGCGTCGGGTCTGGCGCTGCGGGCGCTGGATTTCTACCTCCAGGACGACGCCGCCGCGTCCTACGACGCCTTTCTCGCCGGCCGGCTCGACTGGACATCGGTGCCGCCCGACCGCGTGGAGCAGGCCGCCGAGCGCTCGGGCCCGTCCGCGTCGCGGGCCTACCTGGGGGAACTGTTCTACGGCTTCAACCTGAAGAACCCCAAGTTCGCCGACGTGCGGTTCCGCCAGGCCATCGTGGCCGCCATCGACCGTGAGGCCATCGTCCGGGTGGTGTACGGGCCCTCGGCCAAGGTGCTGCGGGGCCTGATCCCCGAGGGGGTGCCCGGAGCTCAGGCCGACGCTTGCGCCGAGCGGTGTCGGCGCGACCTCGCCCGGGCCCGCGACCTGGTCGCCCAGGCCTTCCCCGCCGGCAAGCCCGTGCCCGAGGTCCAGATCGACTTCGACGACGACGGCACCCAGCGGGCGGTGGCCCAGGCCATCCAGGCCAACCTTGCGGAGGCGGGCATCCCGTCCGCGCTGCGGCCGCATACCTACGCCGAGTACCTGCGCTTCGCCATCAGTGGCCAACAGGAGCTGTTCCGCCTCGGCTGGATCGGCGCCTATCCGTCGGCCGACGCCTTCCTGACCCCACTGTTCCAGACTGGCCTGCGGGACAACATCACCGGGTTCACCTCCGTGCCGGTCGACAACACCCTGAAGAACGGGCGGGCCGAGCCGGACGAGACCAAGCGGATCGGCGCCTACCAGGCGGCCGAGAAGCTGGTGCTCGACCAGATGCCGATCGTGCCGCTGGCCCAGTTCCAGTTCCAGTCGGTCTCGGCCGCCCGGGTGAGCGGGCTGGTCGTGTCGGGCCTCGGCGTTTTCGACGCCTCCAAGGTGAAGGTCGGCCCCGGCCGGTAGCGTAGAGTGGAGCCGGTCACGTCGGAGTGGCGGAATAGGCAGACGCGCCAGGTTGAGGGCCTGGTGCCCGAATAGGGCGTAGGGGTTCAAGTCCCCTCTCCGACACGCAGCATCTCCCCACGCACCTCCGCCCGCACGGTCTCAGTGCCGTCGGGACTCCGGGAATAGCTGAGGTGGATTCCCGCCTTGGCATAGATCTCAGCGGTCACGAGTGGCGGGATGACGACTTCGGCAAGGACCCGGGATTCCGGAGGGGTGGCGACCCTGCGGGACACCCGACCGGCAGCCACGTAGGCGGGATCGAGCAGCTTGTCCTTCTACTTCTTCTGGTGAGGCTGTGGCCGTCGTTGTCGGACGTGAGCCCCGAGGAAAGGTCGGTGTCGACTACGAGGTCGGCGTCGGAAGTCGCCGCGACGCCGAAGTCGGACATCTGGGGGGCATGGGGGTAAACGGCCTGCGCCCCGACGAGAGGCAGCGCTTCGAGGTGCGGCGCGACAGCGGCGACGGCCCTGGTGAGCGCCACTTGGCAGAGGGGGGTCGATTGAGGGTTAAGGGTTGTGAGGGGGTTCCTCCACGCGCCGTTCGACACCTCCATCGCCGCCAGCCGGTCGCCTCGGAGCGGTGGCGGGCCTGTCCGGTCCTCTACCACCGCCGGATTTTCTCCCGCGCCGGCCCGGCGCCCTCCAGCGTCGTCATCGCGCCCGGCCCGTGTGGATAAACCCCCGCAGTGCCCGTTTCGTTGGCACGGAGCCCTCCAACGAGCCGCGTTGGCCTTCCAACAGCGTTCCAACAGCCAGCAAAAGTGCAGGTCAGGGGGCTAAAACGGCCCGGCTCAGTGCTTTCGTTCCGCTCGGGGGCGTGATAAACCACAGCAGTCATACCGGGACAGGTGCGCGGGCGATCGCACCCTGAACAGTCAGGCGGTCAGCGGGCAGATGAGCAGGAGCCAGAGGAACGAGACGGAAAGGCCCGCACTGCGGGTCGCTTCTGGCGTGTCCGGCTACCCCGCTCCCACGCCTGAAACCGCAGGTCACCTGGTCCTTCTCCGCCTTCACGCCGGCGGGCGCTGGTAGGCGAGCTTTCTGTACCTGGGGATGCGGCCGGCATGGTCTCCTCCCCCGGGGTTCTTGAGTACCGACAGGGCCGACGCCGGCCCCACCGACAAGGGATGAGCATGAACACTGGCAAGCCTGGTTCCCGGAAGATTTCGAGCGTTTCCGCCTCGATGGGCGCGGTCATCGCCGCCATCCTCGTGTTCTGTGGGGGCGCGGCCGTGGCCCAGACCTCGCCCTCGACGCTCCCGCAGGCGAGCACGACGGTGCCGGCCACCATCCCCCAGGGTTCCTCCGCTGCGGCTGCGGCCGAGACGCCGACGACCGTGGCCGCCGCCGGCCCCGGGACTGGCGCCGCGTCCAGCACGGGCCGGGCGACCAGCAGCGCCAACTCCGGCGCCCAGTCCAACGCCACCGCGGAGTCGGGCAGGACGGGTGACGCCAACAACACCCTGAACGCCACGGCCACTGGCGGCGCGGGTGGCGGCGGCGGCGTCGCCAGCCCCACCTCGGGCAACGGTGGTGCTGGCGCCAACGTGATCCTCGGCAGCCCCGGCGCCTCCGTCAACAGCACCGCCGGCGGCGGCTCGAGCGTCTCCACCGGTGCGGCCAACGGCGGCCCCGGCGGCACGGCGAACCTCAGCGTGAGCCCCAACGCCTCCTCGGGCGGCTCGGGCACCTCCTCCGCACAGGTCAGCGCCACCAACACCGGCGCTACTGGCGCAGCCACCTCCTCGGCGCTGTCGAACCCCAGCTCCAACTCCGGCAACTCCGGCACTCCCGGTACGCCCGGCACCCCGATCTCCAACCCCTTCGCCCTCAACACCGGCATCCTCGGCATCGCCAACGTCTTCGGTCCCCGCAGCGCCCTCGCCATGGTGATCGACCTCGTCGGCGCCCCGGTGATCTCCGGCAGCTCCGGCAGCTCGGGCAACACCGGCTCGACCTCGGCGATCGGCACGGCCAACAGCTTCGCCAACTCCGGCGCCTCGACCTCGTCCTTTGCCCTCTCGGGTGACACGGGCACGGCCCTCAACACCACCCAGGCCACCGTGGTTGGTGGCCTTGGTGGCAGCGGCGGCGTGGTCGTGCCCGTCGCCGGCGCTGGCGGCGTCGCCGCCAACGGCGTCCTCGGTGCCGCCTCCGGTGCGGCCGGCGCGGCAGGTACCGGCGCGGCCGGCACCCTCGGAGGGGCCGGCACCCCCGGCACCGGCGCAGCCGGCGCAGT
>JANMRJ010000447.1:0-14969 GCA_031370985.1 Acidimicrobiales bacterium | reverse complement strand
CCGGCCGCTGCTGATCGTCGACCTGGGCATGCCCCGTGATGTCGATCCCGCCGTCGCCGGCCTTGCCGGCGTCAGCCTGCTGGGCCTGGCCGACGTCGAGCTGTTCGTGGCCGCCAGTCTGGACGAACGGCGGAAGGAGGTGGCGCCCGTGCGGGCGATCGTCGCCGAGGAGGTCGAGCGCTGGCTGGAGGCCACGACCGCCCGCCAGGCCACCCCCACGGTCACCGCCCTGCACCAGCGGGCCGAGGAGCTGCGCGTGGCCGAGCTGGCCCGCTACAAGAACCGCCTCGCGGAGCTTGAGCCTCGGGAGCGCGATGCGGTGGAGGCCCTCACGCGGAGCCTGCTGGGCAAGCTGCTCCACGACCCGACCGTGCGCCTCAAGGACAACGCCGGGTCGGCCAAGGGCGAGCGGCTGGCCGGCGCCCTCACCGAACTGTTTGACCTTTAGTGTTGCGGGCGGCGACCCGCGGTAGCAGGTTGGCCCGCTTCCAGACCGATCTGGTCGGCGAGCTGCTCGGCGTCGACATCGAGGCGGTGGTGGTCGACACCCAGGGCGACCAGCGCACCGACGTGGCGATCTGGGAGCTGGGCGGGCGGGGCGTTTTCGTGAAGGAGGTGCAGGCCGCGGTGCTCGACGGGCGGGCCGACTTCGCCGTCCATTCGGCCAAGGACCTGCCGTCGTCCACGCCCGAGGGGCTGACGTTGGCGACCGTGCCGGAGCGGGCCGACTCTCGCGACGCCCTCGTCGGCCGGCGCCTCGACGCCCTGCCGCCCAGTGCCCTCATCGGCACCGGTTCGGTGCGCCGGCGGGCCCAGCTGGCGTGGCTGCGCCCCGACCTGACCTTCGCCGGCCTGCGGGGGAACATTGACACCCGCATGGCCAAGGCCGGCGACTTCGCGGCCATCGTGGTGGCCGCCGCCGCCCTTGACCGGCTCGGGCTCATGTCCGAGGTCGCCGAGGTACTGCCAACCGATGTGATGATTCCCCAGGTGGGCCAGGGCGCGTTGGCCGTCGAGTGCCGGGCGGACGACCTCGGCACCCTGGCCGCACTGGTCGCCATCGAGCACGGGCCGTCACGGCGGGCGATCGACGCCGAGCGGGCCTGGCTGGCCGAGGTCGGCGGCGGCTGCGACCTGCCCGTCGGCGCCCACGCCACCGTCGATGCCGCCGGCCGCGTCACCCTCACCGCCATGATCGGCACCCCCGACGGCCGGGTCGTGCTCCGTGCCACCGACGCCGGCGACGATCCCGTCGAGCTCGGCCGGCGTCTCGCCCGTCACCTTCTCGACGACGCCGGCGGGTCCTCCCTGCTCGCCGACCTGCGATGACGCCGCCCCCCCAATCGAACTGGGGTCGGCCAGTGTCACCTATGACACTGAGTCGCCCAGTGTCACTTATGACACTGAGCGTCACCGGTTCGGGCCGGCGGTGACCGTCTACCTGGTCGGGGCCGGCCCCGGCGACCCCGGCCTGCTGACCTGCCGGGGCGCCGAACTGTTGGCCCGGGCCGACGTGGTGGTCCACGACCGGCTCTCAGAGATCTCCTTGCTCGACCTGGCGCCGGCCGGCGCCGAACGCATCGACGTGGGCAAGTCGCCCGGGGCGCCCGTAGCTCAGGAGGAGATCAACGCCCTGCTGGTCGAGCGGGGCGTGCGGGGCCTCGAGGTCGTGCGCCTCAAGGGCGGCGACCCGTTCGTCTTCGGCCGGGGCGGAGAGGAGGCCATGGCGCTGGCTGAGGCCGGCGTGGCCTTCGAGGTCGTACCCGGCATCAGCGCGGCGGTCGCCGTCCCCGCCTACGCCGGCATCCCGGTGACCCACCGGACGCTGTCGACGTCCTTCACCGTCGTGACGGGGCACAGCCGCCACGCGGTAGACGACGATGTCGACTGGGACGCCCTCGCCCACGCCGCCGACACCATCGTCGTGCTCATGGGCGTGGCCCACCGGGCCGAGATCGCGTCGCGCTTGCAGGCCGGCGGGCTGCCCGCGAACACGCCGGTGGCCGCGGTGCGGTGGGGCACCCGGCCTGGCCAGCGGACGGTGCGCACCACCCTGGGGGAGCTGGCCGGCGTGACCCTGGAACCGCCGGTCACCATGGTGATCGGCAAGGTGGCGGCCCTCGACCTGCGCTGGTTCGAGTCGCGGCCGCTGTTCGGCCGGAAGATCGTCGTGACCCGGGCCCGGGCCCAGGCGTCGCAGCTCGTGGCCAAACTGGCCGCGCTGGGGGCCGAGGCGGTCGAGCTGCCTACGATCGAGATCGCCGGTGCCAGCGACGGCGGGGAGGCCCTGCGGGCCGCCGCCGGCCGGCTGGCGACCTACGACTGGGCCGTCTTCACCTCGCCCAACGCGGTGGACCGGTTGTTCGCCGGCCTGCGTGACGCCCGCGCCTTCGGCTCCGCGGCGGTCGCCGCTGTTGGGCCGGGCACAGCGGCGGCGCTGGCGGCCCGGGGCATCGTCGCCGACCTCCAGCCGGACGCCGCGGTCGCAGAGGCGCTGGTCGAGGTGTTCCCGACCCCGTCGGGCGCGGGCCGGGTACTGCTCCCGCAGGCGGCCGGCGCCCGCCCCGTGCTGGCCGCCGGCCTCCGGGACAAGGGCTGGCTGGTTGACGTGGCCGAGGCGTACCGCACCGTCGCCGTCCGGCCGTCGGAGGAGGCCCTGGCCGCGGCGGCCACGGCCGACGCCATCGCTTTCACGTCGTCCTCCACCGTCACGTCGTGGCTGGCGCTGGCATGCGCCCTTCCGCCGGTGGTGGCCTGCATCGGCCCGGTAACCGCGGCCACCGCGGCCGAGCACGGCGTGGCGGTCACGGTGGTGGCCGCCGAGCACACCCTTGACGGCCTGGTCGATGCCCTGGTGTCGGTCCTGCGGCGCGGATCGGAGCGTTCTCTGTCCGCTCCGCGATGCTACCCGCCCCGGTAGGCGGGCGGACAAGGAACGGCCGCGCTCAGCGACTGACCCGGCGGCGGGTGGCCAGGGCGGCCGCGCCGGCGCTCGCCACCAGCACGACGCTGGCCACGCCGATCCGGGTGGCCCCGACATCGCCGACGATGCGGCTGATCCGCCCCGAGATGTCGGTGACGAAGGCGACCGGGCCGGCGTTCACGTCGTAGCCAGCGTTCTGGAGCAGCTCGTAGGTGCCGTACCAGACCACGTAGGCGCCGGCCACCACGAGAAGCCCGCCCGAAAGGCGGTGGATGTAGGGAAGCGCCCGGCGCATGCCGTTGATGAGCCGGCGCTCGGCCAGCGCGACCGCCACGGTGAGCACCGCCAGCACGGCACCCATCCCCGCGGTATAGGCACCGAAGGTCGCCATGCCGCCGGCCAGGCTCGCCTCCTGGAACGTACCCGCCACCGTGGCCAGGAACGGCGCCAGCGTGCACGACAGCGACACAGTGGCGTACGAGAGCCCGAAGACGAAGTACCCCGGGAGGCCGGTACGGCGGCTGGCGGACCGTGGCTTGGGGAGGGAGAGCTTCGGCTCGTACCCCCGGATCATGGCGACGCCCAGGCCGGCCAGGACGAAGCCGATCGCCACGGTGAGCCAGGGGGCGAAGCTCGATACCTGGAGCGACGCCAGGGTGACGACCAACCCGAGGGCCCCGAACACCACGGCGAAGCCGGCCGTGACGCTCGTGGAGACCACGACGGCCCGACCGATGCCCCGCGCCGTAGAGCTGGTGGTGGCCGGCGCGGAGGCGCCGTCGGTGCCAACGAAATAGCTCAGGTAGGCAGGCAGCAGGGCGAAGCCGCACGGGTTGAACGCGGCCAGCAGCCCGGCGGCGAACGCCAGGCCGAAAGGCACCTCCATGGTTCGCCCCTAGCCCTGGCGGGCCTTGCGGAGCACCTCGTCGGTGGGGAACGGCCCCTGCCAGCGGTCGATCTCCCGGCCGTCGGCGGAGATGAGGATGGCCGCGGGTTGGACGGGAATGCGCAGGGCGCGCCACGAGGCGAACCCGTCCTCCCAGAGCATCTGGAAGCTCAGCTTGTACTGGTTGACGAACTGTCGGGCCTCGCCCAGGGTGTCCTGGGTGCCGAGGCCGACGACGCTCAGGGTGTCACGATTGGCTCGAGCGAACCGCTCGATGCCGGGCGCTTCGGCCCGGCACGACGGTCAATGTGGGGCCCAGAACCACACCAGCATCGGCTGGCGGGCGGGGACGAGGGAGGCGAGACTGATCGTGGTCCTCTTCGCCACGTCGTGCACGATGACATCGGGAAGGACCGACTTCGCCGGCACCGTGCTCGCCGGCACCGTGCTCGCCGGCACCGTGCTCGCCGGCGCCGTGCTCGCCGGCGCTGGCGCCGCCGTCGTGTCGGGCGCGAGAGTGGGCGCCGGCACGGTCGGCACTGGTGCCTGGGCGCCGGCGCGCACCGGGGAGGCCGGATCCGAGCCACCGCATGCCGAGACCAGCATGGCGACGGCGGCAGCGCCAAGCACGGCTCGGGGAATGCGCATCAAGAGGAAACTACGCCAGGCCACGCCGGAAGGCTCGGCACCGGGGCCGAAGTTCACCGGTTCGTAAGGTCGGCACCAGTGGGGCGATTGCTCTACCCGCCGAGTGGGCTGTCGTCGCCTGTCGGCGGGTGCCGTGGCGGCCCGTCGACGGGGTCCTCCATCACCCCACCGGGCGCCAGCGTGACCTCCAGCGGGATGGCGCCGACCGGCTCGTCGTTGAGGGTGACGACCCACTCGTACCGGCCGGGCTGGTGGAACTGGATGTTCTCGAACGGGAGGGCGATCGGCACGTAGGACGGCGCCCCCGGCGTGGTGCCCGGAGCGTGGCCGACGTTGATGAGGCCACGGGCCTCGGCGCCGACCGACTCGCCGTCGCGCATGAGGGAGACCCGCAGGTGATGGTCGGTGAGCGCCTCGTGGTAGGACACCTCGATGACGAGCACCACGGTCAGGCCGGCGTGAGCGGCGGGGAACGCGTGCGTGTACAGGCGGTCCCATTGGCCGCCGAACACGTACAGCTTGTTCTCGGCGACCCTCGCGGCGTCGGCGAGCATGGCGCTCTGGAGCTTCATGGCGCACACCGTACGCTGAGCGCATGAGTTTCCCGGCCCGACGGATGCGCCGCCTGCGGCGCACGCCGGCGCTGCGCCGGTTGGTGGCCGAGACCCGGCTGTCCGTGGACGACCTGGTCGCTCCACTCTTCCTCCGCGAGGGTATCGACGCGCCCCGACCGGTCGCCTCTATGCCGGGCGTCGTGCAGCACACCCGGGGGTCGTTGCGGCAGGAGGTGCGCGCTCTCGCCGACCTCGGCGTGCCGGCGGTCATCCTGTTCGGCGTGCCGGCGGCCAAGGACACCGAGGGTTCAGGTGCATGGGACCCCGCCGGTATCGCCCAGCTCGGCCTGGCCGACATCCGCGACGAGGTGGGCGACGACCTCGTCGTCATGGCCGATCTCTGCCTCGACGAGTACACGTCGACTGGGCACTGCGGCGTGTTGGCCGCCGACGGTAGCGTCGACAACGATGCCACGCTGGCCTTGTACGCACGGGTGGCGGTGGCCCAGGCCACCGCCGGCGCCGACGTCGTTGCCCCCTCCGGGATGCTGGACGGCCAGGTGGCGGCGATCCGTGCCGCGCTCGACGCCGGCGGCCACCCGTCGGTGGCCATTCTGGCCTACGCGGCCAAGTTCGCCTCCCCGCTGTACGGCCCGTTCCGTGATGCGGCCGACGTGCAGATTGCCGGCGGCGGCGACCGGAGGGCGTACCAGCAGGACTATCGCAACGCGCGGGAGGCGCTGGTCGAGGTGGCGCTCGATGTGGCCGAGGGCGCCGACATGGTGATGGTCAAGCCGGCGGTGAGCTACCTCGACGTGATTGCCTCGGTGCGGGCCCGCTTTGACATCCCGGTCGCCGCGTACCATGTGTCCGGGGAGTACTCCATGCTCAAGGCCGCGGCCGAGCGGGGTTGGATCGACGGGCCGGCGGTGGCGCTGGAGCAGCTCACCGCGGTGAAGCGGGCCGGCGCCGACATCATCCTCACCTACCTGGCCCGTGAGCTGGCCGAGTCGCTTTGAGGTTCGCCCTCACTCGCTTCGCTCCGTTCGGGCGAGTTGGCCGCGCTGGGGCCGTCCGGCCGAGCCAGCCCGCCTTCGTCGTCATTCGTGTCGCCGGCCGCCTGCGGGGGCGAGGGTGGGCGCCGGCGTGACCAACGAGGAGCTGTTCGCCCGGGCGCAGCGGGTGATCCCCGGCGGGGTCGACTCGCCGGTGCGGTCGTTCCGGTCGGTCGGGGGCACGCCCTACTTCGTGGCTCGGGCCGAGGGGGCCTACGTCTTCGATGTCGAGGGCCGGCGCTACACCGACTATGTGCAGTCGTGGGGGGCGTCGATCCTGGGCCACGCCCACCCCAAGGTGGTCGAGGCCGTGCAGCGGGCGGCGGCCGACGGCACGTCGTACGGCGCGCCCACCGAGCGCGAGGTGCTGCTGGCCGAGGCCATCCGCGAGCGCATGCCGTCGTGCGAGCGTGTGCGGCTCGTCTCGAGCGGCACCGAGGCGACCATGACCGCGGTGCGGGTGGCCCGGGGCTTCACCGGGCGGGACAAGATCGTGGTGTTCGACGGCTGCTACCACGGCCACGCCGATGCCCTCCTGGCCGCCGGCGGCAGCGGTCTGGCCACCCACGGGGTGCCCGGGTCGGCCGGCGTGCCGCCCTCCGCGGTGGCCGACACCGTGGTGGTGCCGTACAACGTGGTGCCCGACATCGGCTCCGACGTGGCCGCGGTGATGGTAGAGCCGGTCGCCGCCAACATGGGACTCGTGCCGCCGGCACCGGGCTTCCTCGAGGGCCTGCGGGCTGCGTGCGACGCGGCCGGCGCTCTGCTCATCTTCGACGAAGTCATCACCGGCTTCCGGCTCTGCCGGGGCGGCGCCCAGGGCATGTTCGGCGTCGTGCCCGACCTCACCTGCATGGGCAAGGTCATCGGCGGCGGCCTACCCCTCGCTGCGTTCGGCGGCCGGGCCGACGTGATGTCGGTGCTCGCCCCGGAGGGCCCGGTGTACCAGGCCGGCACCTTGTCGGGGAACCCCCTCGCCACCGCCGCCGGCCTGGCCGTCCTCGAGCTGCTCGACGCCGCCGCCTACGCCCAACTCGCAGGCCGGGCCGCCGAGTTGGCCGGCGGGCTGGCGCAGGTTCTGGCGGAGGCCGGGCTGCCAGTGTCGGTTCCCGTCGTCGGCCCGTTGCTGGGGCTCTTCTTCACCGCCACCCCGCCCGTCGACTTCGCCACGTCGAGGGCATCGGATGCCAAGGCCTACGCCGGCTTCTTCCACCAGATGCTCGACCGGGGCGTGGCCTTCGCCCCCAGCCCCTTCGAGGCCATGTTCCCCAGCCTGGCCCACACCCACCAAGAGATCGAGCGGACGGTCGACCTGGCCGCGGCGGCCGCCCGGGCCATCGAGTGAGCATTTGTGTACCGCAGGGGTACAAGATTGCTCACTCGATCCCGTGGGCGGCCGATTCGAGTGAGTCGGCCGTACAATCGAGCATGTCCTTCGAGCGGATCACGGTGGATCCAGACCGGATGGGGGGCATGCCCTGCATCCGCGAGCTCCGGGTGACAGTCAGCATGGTGTTGGGCCAACTCGCCGCTGGCCGGACGACCGAGCAGGTGATCGAGGACTATCCGTGCTGGCCACTGCTCCCGCCGATGTCGGCTACGACGCGACCCACGTCGGTGACCTCGGCTTGCGCACCGCAAGCGACCCCGCGATTTTCGACCGAGCCGTGGCCGACGGCTACGTCCTCGTAACCGCTGATTCGGACTTTCCGAGACTGCTGGCGCTCCGCCGCTCAGTTTCGCCGTCTGTCGTTTGCTCCGACACGTCGCTGAGCTCCCGCCGGCTGAACACGCGGCACTCCTCCTCGCCAACCTGCCGTCGGTCATCGAGGATCTGGAGCGCCGCGTGGCGATCCGCAACCTGCCGATCAGCTGATGCCCGACACCAGGCGGGCGACGGCATCGACCACGTCCATGCCCGGACCGCCAGATGTCCGAGCTCCGAGGGAATCCCTGCCCAGCAGGGCGCCGGCGCAGGCGGCGGCCGAGTTGGCGATGGCGTTGAGGTCGTAGCCGCCCTCAAGGAACAGGATGGTGCGGCCCGCGGGCACCAGTTCACCGCACCGGCGGGTCAGGTTGGCGAAGTCGCCCTCCCGCAGACCCAGCGAGCCGAGCAGGTCATCGGCGTGGGAGTCGAAGCCGCACGAGACAAGGACCCACGTTGGGCGGAAGCCGGCGACCAGCGGCGCCGTCGAGTCGAGGGCGGCCTGGTAGACATCGCCAGTGGCGCCTCGGGGGACGGGGAAGTTGACCGTGAGCCCTTCGCCGGCGCCCACGCCCCGCTCCTCGACCCGGCCGGTGAACGGGTAGAAGGGCGACTGGTGGATCGACACGTAAAGCACCCGGTCGTCGGCGTAGAAGCTGTCCTGGGTGCCGTTGCCGTGGTGGGCGTCCCAGTCGACGATCAGCACCCGCTCGCCCCGCTCGGCCAGCATCGCCGCGCACACGGCCACGTTGTTGAACAGGCAGAACCCCATGGCATGTCGGTTGGTGGCGTGGTGGCCCGGCGGTCGGACGGCGCAGAAAGCGGCGCCGGCCTCACCCCGGTCGAGGCGCTCGACCGCGTTCAGGCCGGAGCCGGCGGCTACCAGCGCCGCGGTCCAGGAGCCAGGACCGGCGCCGGTGTCCTCCGTCAACGACCCGCCACCCTTCGCGCAGAACCGCCGGATCGCCTCGACGTAGGTCGGGTCGTGCACCAGCGCCAGCTCGTCGACCGTCGCCGGCCGAGGCTCCACCCACGCGATCGCGTCGGAACCCAGGCCGGCGCCGGCGATGCCCTCGACCGCGGCCACCACCCGCGCCGGCCGTTCGGGGTGGCCGGGGCCGGCGTCGTGCTCCAAGCACGCGGGGTGGGACTCGACAAGGAGGCGCATCGTCGTGATCGTACGGATCGAAATCGCTGTTCGGACCGTCGCCCCCCGTGGCAGGCTGGTCGGAACGGCTCGACGACGGATAGGACGTTCGCAGTGACCAAGCTCAACCAGATCGTGGCTCTCGAGAAGGGCGTCAAGGCCGAGGCCAACGCCTCCATCACGACGACCTACCACCGCATCCAGAAGTCGGACCTGTTCGCCGGCATCGCCCGGACCTATGAGCCTCTAGCCGACGACGGCGAGAAGCTGCCGGCCGAAGCGACGCGGGTGCAGTACCGGGCCGAGGACCTCCTGGCCACCGACCTGCGCGCGGCATGGACCCGTCTCCTGGACCTCACCGCGACCAAGGACGCCGCCAACGCCCAGGCCAAGGCCGACATCCGGGTCGGCGACACCGTCATCGCGTCCGATGTCCCCGTGACCTACCTGATCTGGCTGGAGAAGCAGCTCACGGACATCCACACGTTGGTCTCGAAGACGCTTCTCGACAATGCGTTCGCGTGGGCCCAGGACACCACCGGGGACTGGGCGACGCCGACGGTGCAGACGGTAAAGACCAAGAAGGTGCCTCGGAACCATGTCAAGGCTGAGGCCACCGACAAGCACCCGGCGCAGGTCGAGATGTACTACGAGGATGTCCAGGTCGGCACGTGGAGCACGGTCCGGTTCTCGGGGGCGATGCCCGCCTCGCGCCAGCGCGAGCTGCTGGCGCGCGTCAGCGCCCTCCAGGATGCCGTCAAGATCGCCCGTGAGGAGGCCAACGGCCTCGAGGTCACGGACCAGCACGTAGGAGGAGCGCTCTTCGACTACCTGCTCGCATGAGGACCCCCCGTCGCAGGGCGGGGGTTGGCACAAGCTGAGGGAACAGTCAGGTTCAGGCTTCTAACGAAACCGGAGGTCGGAGGTTCGAGTCCTCCCCCGGGCACTCGTGCCCGGGTAGCTCAGCGGAGAGAGCACCGGTGGTCAGACTCAGGCTCTTGCCACAAGCTGAAATGTGCACGCCCGTGGGCCAGATCGACTGGTCGGGGCCGAAGGCAACTGGATGGGGGTTCGATTCCCCTCCCCGGCTCCCGTGCCGGGGTCGTCTAACGGAAAGACCCGTCGCCCTACGGAATGAGCCCCGCCCTTCAACGCTGCTGGCCTTCAGTCCTAAGGCAGCACGCGACTCTCGCAAAGTCGTTTCCTTCGGGGGACCGGGGCCGGATATGCCCCGGTCCCCCACCTATGCCCAGCCCAACTCGTCCAGGCGGTCGTCGTCGATCCCGAAGTGGTGGGCCACCTCGTGGATGACCGTGTCGCGTACGACATCGATGACCTGTGCCTCGGTCCGGCACATGGCGCAGATGGGGATGCGGTAGAGCGTGATCCGGTCGGGCATCACCATGCCGGCGTACCCGCTGTCGCGCTCGGTCAGCGGCACCCCGTCGTACAGGCCCAGCAGGCCGGGGATCTCCCCGATGTCCTCGACCGTCACCCAGACGTTGTCCATCTGCCGGCCCAGCTCCTCCGGCAGGGCGTCGAGGGCGTCGGCAACCAGCTCCTCGAACCGCTCCGCCGAGACATGCTTCAACGCTCAGGCACGACCCTCGCCAGCGCGGCGACCGCCCGGTAGGCCGCCTCCGCCGGCCCCAGCTCGTCGGGCCGCAGGAGGTTGGCCATGATGCGCAGCACCCACTCCATCAACGACCGGGAGTGCATGCCCGTGCCGACCATGGCCCGCATGAGGCGGGGCCGCCCGATGATCTTCACGAAGGACCGGGCCACCTTGAAGTACAGCCCGTAGACAGCCTCGAGTTCCTTGTCGTAGGACCGGAGGGCCATGGCGTCGCCCGAGACCAGCGCGGTGTCGATGTGGTGGGCGGCCATGCGGCCGGTCTCGTAGGCGTAGGCGATGCCCTCGCCGTTGAACGGGTTGATGGCGCCGATGGCGTCGCCGGTTCCGATCCAAGTCGGTCCGGTCCACGGCCCGACGGCCAGCCCCATGGGCAGCCGGCCACCCGTGGGGGCGCCGCAGGATGTCTCGGGCGAGATGCCCCACTTGGCGCACTGGGGGGAGCCAACGAAAGCCTCCATCAGCTTGGTGGTGTTGACCTCCTTCCACTGGCTGAAGGTGGAGAGCAGGCCGATGCCGACGTTGACCCGGCCGTCGCCGACGGGGAAGATCCAGCCGTAGCCCGGCAGGACGTTGCCGTCCTTGTCGCGCACATCGAGGTGGGACTCGATCCACGGTTCGTCGTGGCGGTCGGAGGTGAAGTAGCCGCGGATGGCCATGCCCTGGGGCCACTTCCGGTTGCGCGTGGTGCCGAGGGCCCGCCCGAACCGGGAGTTGGCCCCGTCGGCGACCACCACGTACTTGGCCCGGGCCTCGGTCGTGACGCCGGTGGCCTTGTCCTTGACCATCGCGCCCCGGACGACACCGTCGTCGAGCACCGGGGCCACCGCCTCCGCCCCCTGCCACAGAGTGGCGCCGGCCTTCTCGGCCCGGAGGGCGACCGCCTCGTCGAGGTCGTGGCGGGTGACGACGTAGCCGTGGCGGGGCATGCCCGGCACGTCGGGCCACTCGAGTTCGAGCTCCATGCCGAAGGCCACTGAGCGCAGCCCGGTGAAGCGGTGGTGGCGGGCCAGCTGGTCGGCCAGGCCCATGTCGTCGAGCTGGCGGACGGCCCGGGGGGTCAGCCCGTCGCCGCAGGTCTTTACCCGCGGGTAGTTCTTCTTCTCGACGACCAGCACGTCGTGGCCAGCTTCGGCCAGCCAGTAGGCACAGGCTGCGCCGGAAGGGCCGCCGCCGACCACCAAGACATCATGGGTGGCCGTCCTAGAGCCTGTCCCGCGTGTACTGGACGACCGCGAGGATTTCCTCAGGCGTCAGCTGGGTCTTGAAGGCGGGCATACCACCCGACGCCGAGGGCCGGGCCCCGCCTGGGCGATTTGGGTCGCCGTAGGACTTGCCCCGCGAGGGGGACGAGCCGTTCTCCACCCAGGCGATCTGGTCGGCCTCGTTGGGGAAGGTGAGCTTGGCCTCGCCGCCGGCCAGGCGCGGCCCGACGCCGCCGCCCCCGGTAGCTCCATGGCAGGCGCCGCAGCCGGCGGCGGTGTAGATTTGCTGGCCGGTGCGGGGGCCGGCGGCCGCCTTCGGCGCCGCGAACGCGCCCATGTAAACGATGGCCCAGAACGGCAGGAGCAGCACCACCGGCATCATCCACACCGGGATGCCACTGCGGGGCCCGGTGTCCACCCTGACCGCGGGGATGGGGTCAGCGACAGCGACAGCGGCCACTACCTGCGGCGCAGCCGCAGCCGCAGGGGCCGAGGTTGGGGCGGTCGTGGCCGGCGCCGCCGACGAGCCCCCCTCGGCGGCCGGCGCCGCACCACCGGGCAGGCCAAGAGCCGCCCGACGTTGCCGCGAGCGCTCGAGCAGGTAGTCGGGAACCTCCGTCACGCCAGAGAATGTACGCGCCCCCAGTGGTTGGCGCCAAGCAGGCAGTGGCTGGGCGCCAAGCAGGCGCCACGGACCGCTCCGGCGGGGCGTGGATTGGCTCGGGGTCGTCCTGGCTGATGAACTAGGAGGAACACGTGAACCCCGACTCGTCTGAAGGCGGGGTCCTGCGTAGAATGTGATTGCGTTCACGAGGCCGATGGAAGGGAGGTAGCGCCCGGTGGCTGCGTTCGTCAGTTCTCTGATTGTCCTGTTCCTCGGGGTCGGGATCTGCCTCTTTGTCGGCGCTCGCCGTCCGATCGGCACCCCGGTCACCTGGGGTGAAGCCATGGTCGCGGGCACCTTCGCCTTCGCCCTCATGCTGGTGGCCTATGGTGTTGCCCCCCACCAGTGGCTCGCCTATGCCGACAACGAGCTGCTCTGGCGGCCCGACAAGCTCCTCGTCGGCATCTCCTCCGCCGGCGTGGTGTGGGGCACCAACGCCAAGGACCTGGGCGGCACCGGCCGCATCCTGATCAACTACCAGGCCATCCGCGACATCGTGGCCAGCGTGATCTACATCGTCTTCCTCGGCGGTCAGATGTACCTGTGGTCGGTATGGCAGAAGCGGGGCCGCAAGAAGCCGGGCGACGTGGAAGAGGCCCGTTCCCGATTCGGCCGTCTCGTGCTTCGGAAAGCGTAGGCAGCGACATGGCCAAAAACGACGCCAATCCCCCCATGCCCTCCTTCCCGGGGGGCTACGCCCTCCAGGAAGTCGAGACCGACTATCTGGCTAAGGCGGTCAAGCCGAAGCAGTTCCTCCACATCGACCAGTCCGAATGCATCATGTGCGAGGGTTGTGTCGACATTTGCCCGTGGAAGTGCATCCACATGCTCTCCACGGACAGCATTTCCGAGGCGCTCAACACCAGTGAGCCCGGCGACGACCCCGACGACCACGTCGTCTTCATCGTCGACGAGGATGTCTGCACCCGCTGCGGCCTCTGTGTCGACCGCTGTCCGACGGGCGTCATCATCATGGGCAAGGCCGGCGTGGCGGCCAACGACGGCGATGTCCATCAGCGTGACGAGAAGCACGGCTACGCCTACGGAATGCGGTTCTGAGCCGCCGTGACGAGCATCGATTTGCGTCTCACGTCCACGCTGTCTAGAGAAGCAGGGTCTAGAGAAGGGCAGGAATGGCCAGGCGAGTGACCGGAAACGGCAACGGCAACGGCAACGGCCATCGCGCCTCTCCGGCCGAGCGCCTGGCCGAGGTGGGCGAGAAGGTCCGGGGTTCCCAGGCATGGGCGTCGATCTTCCGGCCCGGCTCCATCTTCCGCAAGGGGTACACCGACAGCCCCAGGAACCGGTCCTACGTAGTAATGAACAGCCTCATCTACCACCTGCACCCGGTGAAGGTGAAGCGACACGCGGTGAAGGTCAGCTACACGCTGTTCCTCGGCGGGCTGTCGTTCTTCCTCTTCCTGCTGCTGACGGTCACCGGCATCTTCCTGATGTTCTTCTACCGGCCGACCACCGCTCAGGCGTGGAACGACATCCAGACGCTGGAGACCTCGATCACCTTCGGCCTTCTCGTCCGCAACATGCACCGATGGGCGGCGCACCTCATGGTGCTCTCCGTCTTCTTGCATATGTCGCGCGTCTTCTACCACGGTGCCTATAAGCCGCCCCGGGAGTTCAACTGGGTGATCGGCGTCATTCTGCTTACCCTCACCCTGCTGCTGTCCTTCACCGGCTACCTGCTCCCCTGGGACCAGCTGGCCCTCTGGGCGGTCACCGTGGGCACGAACATGATGGGGTACACCCCGGTGTTCGGCTCACAGGTCCGGTTTGTCCTCCTCGGCGGGGTGGAGATCGGTGGGGAGACGCTGCTGCGATGGTACGTACTCCATGTACTGATGTTGCCGTTCGTCATCGTCATCTTCATGGCCATCCACTTCTGGCGTGTCCGCAAAGACGGCGGCATCTCAGGGCCGCTGTGATGGGTTTCGTCCTCGCTCCGCTCGGACGAGGCAGCTGCGCTCCGGCCGTCCGGCGGAGCCGGCCGGCCTTCGCCGTTCTTCCCTGCCGCCAGCCGAGGGAGGCCGCCTCCGGCGGCTTCCGGCGGCCGGCGACTCTTGGAGGTGCTCAATGACCGAAGTACCCGAACACCTTCTCAAGCGCTCGGCCGAGCGGCGGGCTGCTCTGGGCGCGCCCCCGGCCGCCGGCGGCGCCGCGCCAGGCGGCGGTGAGGCCGCGGCCGATGGGGGCGACAAGATCCCAGCCGGCCTGCTGGCTCGCAGCGGGGCGGCCACCGGCACCGCCACGCCGGCCACCACCGGTGCGGCGGCTACCGCGGCGGCGGCGACTGCGGTGGCGACTGCACCCGCCCCCGTCGCCAAAGGCCCGGAGGGTCACACCCAGCGCCTGCTGACGGTCGTCAAGGCCGGCTCGATCCAGGACGTGAAGGCCACTCCCACCGACAAGGTGCACACCTGGCCCCACCTGCTCATCGGCGAGTTCATCGCGTGTCTGGCCTGCAGCGCTTTCCTGCTCGTCTTCTCGGCGGCGGTCAACGCCCCGTTCCTGGCCGCCGCCAACTTCAACTTCAC